>JAIDMV010000001.1 GCA_029050385.1 Anaeroplasmataceae bacterium
ACATATGGCTCTATTTACAAAAAAGGAGAAGAGATTACAGAGAAAACACCTTTTGAAAGAAATATAGGTATTGTTTTTCAAAACTATGCTTTATTTCCAAATATGACAGTTTATGATAATATTGCTTATGCTCTTAAGGTGAGAAAGCTTTCTAAGGAAGAAGTAAAAGAAAAGGTCGAGTCAATTATACAAATGGTAGGATTGTCTGACCATATAAATAAGAAACCAAGACAGCTTTCTGGTGGACAGCAGCAAAGAGTAGCAATAGCTAGAACATTAGTTCTTAATCCAGATATTATTTTATTTGATGAACCTATGTCAGCATTAGATGCAAACATAAAACTAGCTTTGAGAAAAGAATTAAAGAAAATTCAAAAAGAATTAGGCATAACAATGATATATGTAACACATGATCAGGAAGAGGCATTTAGTTTGTCAGATCGAATTATGGTTATAGATGATAATAAGATTGTTCAACTTGATACCCCTTCAAATTTATATCATAATCCCCAAGCACCATTTATAAAGTCATTTATTATTGAGCAATTAGATGAGAAAATAAAATCAATAGAGGATAGTATCAATGGAAGCAGCAATTAATAAAAAGAAGAATTTCAAATTCAAGAGTCATGAGTTATTTAGGTTTGCTTACATTGCATTAATTATTTTATTTTGTATTTTGCCTTTATTTTTCTTACTGTTTAATATTACTCAAACAGATTTATCTTTTGTTTTCAAAGATAGCGGATTTTATGATGCTATAAAGAATTCTTTGATTTATACTTTGGCTAGTGCTATAATATCCACATTTTTAGCTCTTGTAACAGCTTATTTTTTAAATTTCTCTTCTGTGAAACATAAAAAATTGCTAGTTACTTTGTTGACGATTCCAATGTTGGTTCCGACTCTTTCTATAGGATTAGGAATAAGGACTGCTTCTGGAGTAAATGGATTCTTTGATAAGATGTTTGGTTGGGATCAAGATTTTTTAGGGTATTTAGGACTCATCTATGGTTCTGTAGTAATCAGTTTTCCACCAACATTTTTAGTGCTTTATGATGCCTTAAGATATGAGAATAAAGAATCTTATGATGCAGCTAGCATTATGGGAATAAATAAGTTTAGTACTTTTCTTCGAATTACCTTACCCTATCTAAAAAAGCCTTTAATTACTGCTTTTTTGGCTTGTTTTACATTGATATTTTCAGATTATGGAATCCCACTTGAATTGGGTGGTAAGGTTAAGACTTTACCAATGTATTTGTATGAGCAAGTTATGTCCAATTTTAAATATGGTAGAGCAGCTTTGGTAGGTTTATTTTTGCTTATTCCAGCAGTTGTTTCTTTTGTTGTAGATTTGTTTTTAAAAGAAGATAATAGTGATGAAAGTAAAACAGGATTAATCAAAGCAAATAAAGTATTTAATGGAATCGCCTTGGCATGTATTTTGGTTATTGCACTCATCCTCTTTATTCCTCAGTTGTCGTTTGTTTCTTTGGCCTTTATGAAAGGATATCCAAATAACATTACATTTTCACTAGATAATATTTCTAGCGTGTTTGGTTCAGTACACGGCGTAGGATTGACCAAATACATTTTTAACTCGTTATTAATAGCATTATTAACAGGAATAATGGGAACATTATTTGCTTATACCGCAGCTTATTTTTCTTCACGTATTGAGGGAAAAGTAGGTAAGGTTTTAAATTTTTTGGCTATGGCATCTATTGCTATACCAGGTATAGTATTAGGTGTAGGCTATATTTTCATATTTAAAAATACAAATGGATTCTTTTATGGAACGATTGCAATTCTGGTTGCAGTAAATGTGGCGCATTTTATTGGTTCTCCGTTTATTCTAGCCAAGAACTGTTTATCTAAAATAAATCGCGATTATGAAATCATTGGAAACACTTTGGGATTATCCAAATTTAAAATATTTATTAAAGTTATTATTCCTAATTCTATCGGAACAATAATTGAAATGTTTTCATATTTTTTCTTGAATTCAATGATTACAATTTCTGCAGTAACTTTCTTGTGTACTTATAAGACCCAACCATTATCTGTGTTGATTACAACTTATGAGAGAACCGGAAATTATGAAATGCAGGCGGTTATTTCCTTTATTATCATCTTGATAAATATTTTATTTAAAGCTATAATATCTATATTAAAT
>JAIDMV010000010.1 GCA_029050385.1 Anaeroplasmataceae bacterium
CTATATAATACTTATTATAATTATAGAACTCCATTAAATGTTCAAAATCCTTTCGGCAATTCTACTGAGGATTCTAAGACTGTGTTTGTTGTTAATAAGGATAAAAATGAACTTTCTGAAATGTCTTCTGCTATATCTAATTTAGTTACTACTACTTTAAATGAAGATGGATCATACATCAAGCAACCTTTCAATCAAAATAATAAATATGTAATGATTTATAGAGGTTCTACAGAATTTGAATTAAATAAAACCTATAATATCACTCCATATAATGAACAAATTGAATGGAACGATTTAAAGGAGCATCAAGTTGCATTTGATGAAATCAAAGAAGATGTTAGAGATAATTTAATCGAAAATAAAGTAAGTTCTTATTCTAGCACACTATTAGAAAAGAGACTTAAAAACGCAGAAATTGAAATCTATGATCCTTATATTGAGTATCAATTTAAGAATTCTTATTCAGATGAATATGAATTGATTAAACCTGCTAAGTTTAATAATAACCTTATTTTCAAATTAACTTACACAGATCCAGATACTAAAGTTGCTTCTACTACTGAGTATTCTGTGGATGAATTCTATAATGAACAATTCAGACAAAGTGCTTTATCTATTGTTGTTGAATACTTTCAATTAGAATATGTTTATAAATTCAAAAACATTTTATTAGAAGACGATCAAATTAGTGATATTGAAGAGGAATTAAATAAAGCTATTAGTTCATTTAATAAAAATGAAAATGCAGCTTATCCTTCTTCTGTCGGATTAGAGACTTATCTTCTTGGAAGCTTTGGTTATACAAATAAGGAAGATGTTTTAAAATATAATAAGCTTGCTTCTAATGCATTATTAAATAAGTATTTAAGCCAAAGTGTATTTGATGAATGGGCTGAAAAACTTGAAGATGGTACATATCCTGATTCTCATACAGTTGATACCACTAAGTTAAACATCTTAAAGAATATATTAGATGCTGGAAATAAAAATTATTCTAACCTTTTCTCTATCAACATTGATCATATCTTAATTTTCATTGATGATGATGGTGATGGTAGTCCAGATGATCCTAAAGATTTCTTAAAGAACTTCAGTGATGCTCAAAAAGAAGAATTTAATCAAGCTTTATTAGCTTTAGCAAATGCAATTTATGATGAGGCAAATTGTGAAGTATTAACAAAATCAAATTCTATTTTAGATATCCTTAAATATGTTGTTGGTGCTTACAACAGAAATGAAAAATTATTCTCTCATCCTGATCAAACTTGGGAAAATTATAAAAAGTATAATTTCTTATTAACTGCAGAGTCTCTATCTTCTAGTGGAGATACAACTCAAAGCAATGTAGGTAATTATGTTGAAGAATTTGGAACTTATGTTAAGGAGCTTTATAAAAAAGCTGTAGAAAATGATTTAAAGATTGAAGATAAGAAATCAACATTCTACTTTACAGAAAGTCTTGATAAGAATCCAAGCAAATTTGAAGATTTATGTGCTACTCAATTTGGTTATCATATGATTGTTGTAAATAGCTATACTAAACCTTCTACTACTAAGAGCTTGGCATCTTCTGACCAATATGGTTACTATAAGAATATTGAAATACTATTAAACGAAAAAGATACTGGAACAACAGATGATAATATCTTTGTTACTATTTCAGATGTATACAACGATTCAGAAGATACTGCAACAATGAATCAGTTATTTGTATACTATGTTCAAAAACAAAAGAGTGCTACTTCTTCACTTGATTCTTCTTTACGTCAAGTGTTAAGTTCTATGTTCGATGATGCTATATCACGTTATACTTCATCTTCATTCCAAAATTTCCTATTGTTTAAGGATTTAAATATTGTTTCAGATACAGCTACATTAACTCAACAATTAGCAAATTATGAAGCGTATTTAAAACGAGTATCTCAAGATTATAAAACTGATGATGATTTTGATTCATGGTATAGTACTTCATTAGATTGGTCTAGACCATACGAAAATTAATCATTTAAAACCTGTAATTTATTTTACAGGTTTTTTCTTTTGCAGTTTTTAAAACAAAAAAGATGGTATTTTAAAATACCATCTTAATGCTCAATTTTAATCTCATTTGTTTTCAATTACATTTTATACAAGGCCAAAGCCATCTTATGCTTATCATAGTCAATGTCTATTACATGAACGTGTATTTCATCACCAACATTTAGTATATCTGCTGGATGATTTACTTTTTGAGTAGACATTTTAGAAACATGTAATAAGCCATCATATTTTACTCCACAATCAATGAAAGCTCCAAAATCAACAACATTACGAACTATACCATCTAGTTCATCACCGATTTTAACGTCCTCAAAATGCATTATATCGCTTCTTAGCTTTAATCCTGGATAACTATCACGAATATCCCTTAAAGGCGCTACAAAGGCATCTAGAATGTCATTTAAGGTATACATATCAATTGAGAATTCTTTATGCAAAGCCTCTTTATCAAGGTGGGCTACTGCCTCTGCCATCTCTTCACTACCAATATCCTTAGAACTTAAATTCATTTTCTTTAAAATCGCTTCAGCTTTATCATAGCTTTCTGGATGGATTGGAGTCATATCCAAAGGGTTTGCCCCTTCAAGAATTCTTAAGAATCCTACACATTGTTCATAAGTTTTAGGTCCTAATTTTGCAACCTTTTTCAATTCCTCACGACTATGGAACTTGTCATTCTTTTCACGATAATCGATAATGTTCTTAGCAACACCCTTAGATAGTCCTGATACATAGCTTAAAAGGGATGGAGAACAAGTATTTAAGTTCACACCAACTTTATTCACTGCGTCCACAACAACATCCTCTAAAGACTTACTTAGCTTATTCTGGGCGATATCATGTTGATATTGTCCTACACCAATAGACTTAGGCTCTATTTTAACCAATTCAGCTAGAGGGTCTTGAATTCTTCTAGCAATAGAGATTGCGGAACGCTGTTCTACAGATAAATCTGGGAATTCCTCCATAGCTAACGGAGAGGCTGAATATACTGAAGCCCCTGCTTCACTTACAACAACATATTTTGCAGGTAGATGATTTTCATTAATTACCTCTGCGATGAAGCTCTCTGTTTCTCTACTTGCTGTTCCATTTCCAATTGCAATAATTTCCACTTTATATTTTGTAATCAAATCAATAATCGTTTTCTTTGACTTTTCTAGGACTCTTGGATCAATGGTAGCTCCCTTAGCCTTTTCATTTGGGTAAATAACTCCTATTTCAAGAACCTTAGAGTTAGGAGAAATTACAGCAAGCTTACATCCTGTACGGAAAGCAGGATCAACCCCTAATACAACATGTCCCTTCATAGGGGCCTGTAATAATAAATGCTGAAGATTAATGGAGAAGATATGAATTGCCTGTTCTTCTGCCTTTTCAGTTAAAATAACACGAATTTCTCTTTGAATTGAAGGTGCAATCAAACGCTTGTAGGCATCTTGAATAGAATCAACTAATTCATCATTAAATATGGAATTATAATTATGTGTCACATGATATCGGATATGCTCAACATCACGATCTGGCTGTAAACCGACTGTAACTGTAATGACATCTTCATTCTCAGCTCGATTGATTGCAAGAACTCTATGAGGCTTAATGAAAGCAAGCTTCTCTGTGGCTTCGTAATAATTCTTATATTTTTCTTCAGGGTCTAAATCATTATTTTTCTTTTTGCAGCTAATTGTACCATATTTTAAGGAAGTCTCTCTAATATGCTTACGATATTCTGCATTATCAGAAATCTTTTCAGCAACGATATACTTTGCTTGAGTGATAGCCTCTTCCACTGTAGGAACCTTTTCTGTGATATATTCCTTTGCAATCTCAATCTTATCTCCCGTACGTGGAAGACTTAACATAATATCGGCTAGAGGTTCTAAACCAAGAGCTATAGCCGTTGTTGCTTTTGTCTTTTTCTTTTCTTTATAAGGACGATATAAATCTTCAACTTCAATTAATTTAGAGGCTTTTAAAATTTCTTCTTTCAACTCATCTGTCATAAGCCCTTTTTCATCAATTAAACGAATCACATCATCCTTACGCTTTTGTAAGGAAAGTCCATATTGATATTCATCATCAATTACACGAATCTGCTCTTCATCTAGGCCTCCAGTTACCTCTTTACGATATCTGGCAATAAAAGCAACTGTAGCATCATTTTCTAATAATTCTAAAACTGCCTTTACCTGTTCTTCCTTTACTTTTAATTCTTTTGCAATACTTTTAATAATTTCTTCATTCATTGTTATTCCTCCTAAAAAAGAAAGCCTCCATAATGAGGCTTATTGGATATCTTTTATAAAGTCTTTAAATAATTCATTGCATAACGGATAGATGAATTGAAAACATCTGTCCAAGATTTAGTAGAAATGATATGACTCTGTTTGCCAGTCTCTTCATCTTCATATTCAATCTTTTGTTGATACTTACCATCTTTAATGTAAATAAATGCAGGCTCATAACTTAATGCATCTTCTGAATATAAGCCACCAAAGGTAGAATCCATAAGAATGGAAACATTCGTAGCACTATCCACGGAAACATCAACTACATATAACTCAACAGACACACCCTTTGCCTTTGCCTTATCTACTTCTAATTGAAGTTGCGCTAAACGTGTGATAAGTTCAGCATAGTCTTTATTATAATGATCTTCATCCTTTTCATCAGCATAATATGCTTTTCCATCATAGACAAAAATGAAAATATCCTCTGCATTATCTCCACGATCTAAATGTCTTACAATTGTTTGATAATTTTCTTTGTTAAACTTAATTTTATTTTCATTATCAACTAAAACTTCTTCATTAAAATAAACTTTGTCAGATACATATGTATTATCCTTCTTAGTTCCAAAATATACTCCAAGTCCTACACCTAATCCTATACCAATAACTAAAACTATGGATAGAATGATGATAAGCCATTTTTTATTGATTTTACTTTCTTTTTTCTGGTCCTTCGTTGTTGCACGAGATACCTTACGAACTGCTCTTGCCAAGGTGAATCCCTCCTATATTTTACATCTAATATATTATAAAATAAAATGGTAAAAATTTCAAGGAAAAAGACTATTTTTCATTTATAAGTTTAAAATATCTGTTATGAAATCAAAAAGACATTCCAAAAGGAATGCCTTTTACACTATTATGCTAATGTTATACTATTTGCAACATTGATATAATCATCAATTGTAAGCTGATTTGAGAAGATTGTAATCTCATAGTTTCCATTATAGAACTTCATTGTATTTTCATTGATGAAACCTAATCCACAAGCAAGGAATTCTATACTATCATATGTATCAATAGCTACTACCTCATCGGTAACCTCTACTAATGACACAATAATTGTATAAGAGCTTTCTCCACTGTAGCAAAGAATAGTTGTATCATCCTTTTTGCTTGAGGAGGCAAGCTGACTACCTTCCACAACATAACCTGCAGTAAGAGTTAAGGAAGTTTCTTCCTCATTAGGTTTTTCCTCTTGTGCACCTAAATATTTCTTTTCATTGAAATTATCCTTACCTAAGTTACTATTTGGAGTAAAGGTATCAAAATCCACTACAATACATTCTTCATTTTTATCATTTAGAAATACAGTCTTTTTTGGTTTGAAGTTCGCATCACAGGTATATTTCATTTTATTTAGCTTTTGATTTGTCTTATGTGCTATCTTACATTCAATGACAATATCTGTGCCTTCTTGACTTCCAGTAGCCTCTGTATCCGCCTTGATATCCTTATTGATAGCTTCTAGCAAATAAGCATGTGAACTATTTAATGGCCAATTGCTATCAAAGCGGAATTCCTTATTTAAGGAAGGGGTAATTACATAAACACCTGTATCATTTTTAATAATAAGCTGCTCATTATCTCCTTTAAAGCTTACCTTATAGTATGCTGGAGATAAGTAATCCACCGCAACATTGACACTTACATTTTTGTCTGGTCTTTGGATTGTCATCTTAGATGTCAAGCTATAAGAACTTAAACCAGATAGATAGTTGGTAACTCTCGTAACCTCATCAATATTGTCTTTGTTTTTACATCCTACTAATACTAATAAACTCAATAAAATTAAACCAAATATTTTTTTCATTTTTCCACCCATCTTTTATAATCACTAAACAATATGCTTTAATCCATTGAACTATGCATAAAGTTGCTTCTTTTCGTTAAAACTATGTATAAAGGAGGAAGTAAAGAAATGTCTATAATACAAAAAATAGCCCTTGTATTTACCATTATCGGTGGTATAGCATGGGCTGTAGTAGGAATATTTAATTTTAATATTGTTACATGGTTATTTCAAGAAGGCTCTGTTCTAACAAGAATTGTTTATATTTTCATTGGAATTTGTGCCCTATTTAATATTGTAGCTTTATTCTTACCTAATCGTCATCATTTAATGGAAGAATAGCCACAGCAACACTATAATTATCTGTATGAGAGAAGCTTAAACTTAGTTCAACTCTCTCATTGTGAATAAGAGCGTAGGGAACACCAAGCTTATCATTTAAGATAGTTATATCTTGAAATGCTACTCCTGTTTGATAGCATTTGAAGATTGCCTCCTTACAGGCAAAACGAGAGGATAGATATTCTATCCTTCTTTTTTTATTCGTAATCGTATTATAATAGGATAATTCTTGTTCTGTCAGGATGTGTCTGATAAAACGCTCATCCCTATGTTCTATATCCTTATGCTCAACTAGATCTATCCCAACACGCATATTACGCTTCCTTTCTTGCTTTATAGTCTAAAGCAATTTCTTTTATTTTACGGAATCTGTGGTTTAAACCCGACTTTGTAATTTGCTCGTTATAAGTTACATTAATAAGCTCAACAAGTTCATTTAATGAGGCTTCAGGGTTTTCTTTTCTAACCTTCATTACAAGTAAAAGCTTTGAGTCTAAACGCTCTAAAGGGTAATTGTATTCCAAATATGTAATATACTTCATCTGTTCAACAGAGCTTCGATTCGTTTTCTGTTGATTTGCAACATCTGTATTTAAGGCTCTATTGATATTCGCTGAAATTTCACGCTTGATGATTTCATTTTCAAATTCATTCATCGTGACATTGGCACCAATGCGTCTTAAAAATTCTACAATACAATCTTTTTCTTTAATATATACAATAAGATGATTCCTTCTTTTTGCAATACGTGCATTTAAATTATAAAGATTCATAAGTCTTTGAATGAACAGCGCTTCTAGCTCCTTATCTGTTGAAATCTCTAAATGATAATTAGAGGTATTTGGATCATTTACACTTCCCTTAGCTAAAAAGGCTCCTCTAAGATAAGCAAGTGACATTTTTGTTTCATTTAGAATTTCATCCTTATGCAAAGATATAGGCTCTAATAAACTTATATCTTCTATAATAGTCTCCGCAGTTGCTTCAATAATGCAGGAATATATAGTCTTACGATTTAATTTTTGTTGTTGTTTGGAAGCAATCTCAAAACTAGTATTACTATATAGCTGTTTTAAAATTCCAACATAGTATCTTAAAATATGAAGGTTTGTACTGGAAAAAACAAGACGCAGAGGATTTAAATGAATCTCTCCTACAAGTCTTAGCCAACCCTCAAGCTCTACAAGATGTGAGGAAGCATCCATATTCACTTTTAATATATCTTCCTTTACATCAAATGAAAAGCTCATACTCTACTCCACTAAAATTGTTAACATATCATTTAAATTTTGAATCGTATAGGTTGGTTCAGCTGCAAGAATTTGTTCCTTACGATCTGAATATAATACACCAACAGTATCTATGCTCGCATTTTTACCTGCTTCTATATCTCCCACACCATCACCTACATATAAGGCCTTTTTACTATGAAGCATGTCCATAGCCATAAGAATTCCTTCAGGATCTGGCTTAGGTTTCTTCACATCCTCTTCACCAATGACAACGCGAACATTCTCTAGCATGCCAAATAGCTCCAAACCATGTTCTACCAAATCTGTCTTTTTTGAGGATACCACTCCTACCTTATATCCTTTTCTAGCCAAGGTTTTAATCAAACTCTTTGCTCCTGGAAAGGCGGTAACGAGTTCATCATGTACAGCCACATTATACTCTCTATAATACTTTACCATTTCTTCAATCTCTTCTTCATCCTCACTGAATCTTGAGAAGGTTTGACGTAAGGACGGACCAAAGAAAGAATCTAATTCTTCATCGCTTAATACTTTATCTGGTCGGAAATGCTCGAAGGTATGAATGAAGCTTCGATTGATGAGTTCTCTTGTATTTAATAGAGTTCCATCTAAATCGAATAAAATTGTATCATAACGATTCTCTTGAATCGTCCTCATAAGTTCTTGGTAATTCGTTCTTGGTCCGACAAATCGTTTTGCAACCAAGAGGGCTATTCCACAAACAATAAAGATAATACTAATTAAAATAGACATAGGAACTGGCCCTGCCATAAGAATTTCATTCGCTCCACTATTGCTTCTTAAAAGCTCGATTGGAATTCTAACCAATCCATACCAAACTAAATATCCACCGATTAAATCTCCAGATTCTAGTTTCTTAAATTTTCTTCTTGCAACTAGCATAAGAACAAGCCCAACTAAATTTAATAAGGATTCATATAAAAAGGTTGGATGATAGTAAACTCCGCCTATATACATGTTTTCTGTAATAAAGTTTGGAAGTAATCTTTTAAATAATTGTACATTTTTGATTGCTGGTCCATATAACTCATGATTACAAAAATTACCCCATCGGCCACAAATTTGCCCGATTAAAAATCCAGGAGCCACAACGTCCAAAATTCTATAAAAGGAAAACTTACGCACTCTACAATAAATATAGATAGTAAGTAACGCAGCTAATACACCACCCTGAATGGCTAGTCCGCCATCCCATATTGCAAAAACATCCACAAAGGAATGGATTTTATCTGCATTAAAGATATCCCACCAAAGACGAGCTCCTAATATAGCACAAGGTAAAACAATAACTACACCTGTGTAGATATAATCACTAGGAATTCCTATTTTTTTACCTTCTCTAACTCCTGCAAGAACTGCAAGAATTACACCAATCAAGATGCACACTGCATACCAATGTATTTCTAAACCAAATAGAGAAAAAGATGGATTTATGTAATTAATCATTGTCTTCTCCTCCTTTGGATGCTTTTTTATCTACCTTTTGAATAAACTCCAATGCGGCATTGTGACCTAAAAGCTTTAATTTTTCGTTCATTGCAGCTGATTCCACTAATAAGGAAACTGTTCTACCAGGTAAAACAGGTATGGTTATCTTAGTAATTTCCGTATTAAAGTATTTAATTTTCTGTTCTTCTAAGCCGAGTCTATCGTAATATTTATCTTCGTTCCATGCTTCAAGCTCTACAACAAGGCGTAAATTTTTGCGATCTCTGTATGCTCCAGCGCCAAACATAGTAACAACATCTACAATACCGATTCCTCTAATTTCCATATAGCGTTTTAAAATTTCAGGAGCTCTACCAATTAGGTTTCCTGGCTCTTTTTCCATAATTTCTACTAAATCGTCGGCAATCAACTGATGTCCTCTTTTAATTAAATCTAATGAAGTCTCAGATTTACCTATCCCACTTTTACCTATAATCATCGTTCCCATACCATTGATATCTAGGAATGTTCCATGTATAGATATAGTTTCTGCCAAATGATCTTGTAAGTAATTATAAATTTTAGATGAGGTCGGTGTGGTTCTCAAGTTACTTTTAAGAACACAAATTCCATATTCATCTCCAAATTTTTTAAAAATATCAGGAACAACTACCTTTGTACTAAATACAATACAAGGTGGTTTATATTCAAATATCTTACGAACATTTTTCTCACTGATTTCTGGATCCTGCTTACTTAAAAAAGTAGCATCCTTAGAACCAACTAGCACAACACGTTTTGGGTCAAAATAATCGAAAAAACCAGAAAATTCTAGACCAGGACGAGCAATCATATCTTCAACACAATGTCTAGAAAGACCCGCTGCACCACTAATCAGTTCAAGTTTATTATCTACCATAAGTTGTTCAATCGTAATATAGTCCATACACTCATCTCCTACATCTTTAAATATATTTTTTGTGTTACTAGCAAATCTACTAAAATAGTTACCAGTAGTAACACGGTTGCCATCAATAAAGACTTATCTAAACTACTGCATAAATGAATACACATATTATCTAAAAATGCTAAGCCTATAATCAGGATGATTCCAAAGAATACCATAGAAAATAAAGGCTGTTTATTCGCTTTATTACTAATAAAATTTAATACTCGGAGTGCTATAAACAAAACTAATGAGGTTAAAGGAATAATGGTAATAAACTGAATCGGCGGAATTTGACTTAATAAAGAGTGGGAAAATCCAAAAACTGCTGCCACAGCTACTGTAGAAAAGACATACGCTAAAATAAAAAATAATATCAGTTTAAATAATAAGCTTATACTAGATTTCGTTTGCGTCATATTTAACGCATCATTCATTTTTTCTATTAAAAATTCTAAATCCTCATAGTTCCCATCTGGATTTTTTAATTTTAATTCTTCAAGCTCCTTTTTGGCAAACTCTAAATTGTTCTTGATTCTATTTTTTTTATCTTCATTCATCCTTATCCTCACCTCCTTAAAAATTTAAGCATACTTTATTATTATATAATAATAATTCCATTTTAGCAAATAAATTTGCCCAATCTTAGTTTTTGAAAGAAAAAAATCTCTAAAAACAGAGATTTTCTCATTTTAATAATGGTTTTAAATATTGTGCGGTGTGAGAA
>JAIDMV010000100.1 GCA_029050385.1 Anaeroplasmataceae bacterium
TTGTGTATAATAGACAGGATAAATCTCTATGTAAACGACAAATTTCGAGGAACGCTCCACAATTTTTACAAAAACGGGGTTTTTATTTCATATTTTTTTTGCTATAATTATATTGAGAAAAACAATGAAGGGTAAAGGAGTACAAAAAATGAAACCAACTTTAGTTGTTATGGCTGCAGGAATGGGCAGTCGCTTTGGAGGATTAAAACAAGCAGAACCTATTACAGAAGACGGAAAAGGAATTCTAGATTTTTCTGTTTATGATGCAAAAAAAGCTGGATTTGGGAAAGTGATTTTTATCATACGTGAGGATATGGCTGAAGATTTTAAACAATTAGTAGGGAATCGTATTTCAAAGACAATTCCTGTGGAGTATGTTTTCCAAACAATGGATGATGTTCCTGCTGGAAGAACAAAACCATTTGGAACGGGACATGCTATTTATTGTTGTCGTAACATAGTTAAAGAACCTTTTGCCATTATTAACGCAGATGATTATTATGGACAAAACGCTTTTTTTGAAATAGGGAAGCATTTATCTATAGCTAAACAAGGACAGTATGCTATGACTGCATATAAGCTTGCGAATACACTAAGTAAAAATGGAACTGTATCTAGAGGAGTTTGCAAAGTAGAAGAAGGATATTTGAAAAACGTTACAGAATACACGAAAATCAATTCGGATTGTAGCTACATTTTAGATGGTGAAGTAGGTGTTTTACCTAAAGAAACTCCAGTATCTATGAACTTGTGGGGATTAACACCTGATATTTTTGAGTATATTACAAAAGAGTATCAATTGTTTTTGAAGACTGCTAATTTAGCTAAAGATGAATTCTTCATTCCTTCTGTAATTTCAAACACAGTTAATGCTGGACATGCTACTGTGAAAGTGTTCACTAATGCTGATAAATGGTATGGAATTACTTATCGTGAGGATTTAGAGGAAATTAAAGAGGCTATAGGAGGATATATTAAGGATGGATTATACAAAGGAATTTAAAGGGGCTGCAGAAGCTTTCCAGCTTGATGGAGAAGTTGTTGAAATTTGCCCCTATGGAGAAGGACATATTAATCAAACCCTTTTGGTTACGACAACAAAGAAACGTTATATTTTACAAAAAATGAATACTCATGTTTTTGCAGATCCAGATAGTTTAATGAAAAATATTTGTTATGTAACCGAAGCCTTATCTGCAAAAGGGATTGAGACCTTATATGTTGTTCCTACAAAAACAAAAGAGTCTTTTTTAAAAAGAAATAAAGATGGTAAGGAAGAATGCTTTAGAGTGTATGACTTCATCGAAAATACAGTAACCTTCCAAAAGGTAACAGATAAAGAAGTATTTTACAATTCTGGAAAAGCATTTGGAGAATTTCAAAACTATTTAGCTAGCTTTGATGCCTCCCTTCTTACAGAGACGATACCTAACTTTCACAACACTCCCAAAAGATATTTAGACTTTGAGGCGGCTTTAAAACAGGATAAATTGAATCGTGCTAAGGACTGTAAAGAAGAAATAGAATTTATTTTAGCACATAAAGATACTCTTTCTAAAGTGGTAGATGGAATGAAGGATGGAAGTATTCCTTTACGTGTGACTCATAATGACACAAAACTAAATAATATTCTAATGGATGAAAGAACTCATCAAGCGCGTGCTGTTATTGATTTAGATACAATTATGCCTGGATCTATGTTATATGACTTTGGAGACTCAATTCGATTTGGTGCTTCTACTGCAGCAGAAGATGAGAAAGATTTGAGCAAGGTTCATTTTGATGTCGAACTATTTAAGGCTTATGCAGAAGGTTATTGTCAAGCAGTTTATAAGAGTATAAGTAAGAGAGAACTAGAACTGTTACCCTATAGTGCGTATTTACTGACTACTGAATGTGGAATGAGGTTTTTGACAGATTACTTATCTGGGGACACGTATTTTGCTATTAAATATTCTGATCACAATTTGATTCGTACTAGAACTCAATTGAAACTTGCAGGAGAAATAGAAAAGAAAATAGAAGAACTCCAAAAAATTGTCCAAGATATTTACCAAAAATTAACTTAAGGCCCTGTAAGGGTCTTTTTTTTGCCAAAAAATGTCAAAAATGGAGTAAAATTTCAATAAAATGGATAATTTTGTTGATATGCTCCAAAATGTGTGATATAATCGCATTATAAAAGGGAGAAGTGCGCGCAATTTTAGAAAACGCTTTCAAAATATAAGGGGATGACACATATGCTGAAACTAAAAATCGTTAATGGGCAGAACAACGAATTGTTTATAAGTCCCACTCAAGAAAGTATTTGTAGTATATATAATTTTGAGTATCAGGATGGAGATTGGCTTATTGTTGACTGTGATAAAAAAGGCGGCTTTTATAAAATTCGTTTAGAAGATACGATGCTTGAATCTATTGTTTATGTTCCAAGCAATTGTCTCATCTATCATATTCCTGTTAAATGTCAAAGAAGTAATTACTCTCCAAAATCTTTTTATGGAGATTGTCATATTATTACCATTTCAGAAGCAACAGAAGAAGAAATATATCAAAGAAGAAATCTTGCATTTAATCCATACGATCAACATGAGAATGACAGCTTTTTTCCTCATTCCTCTGCAAATGTGGAAACCAGGAATGAGTGTGTATTTGCAAGTAGAAATGCAATAGATGGATATTTCTTTAATGAATCTCATGGGAGCTTTCCTTATCAAAGCTGGGGCATTAATAAAAATCCAAATGCAGAATTTAAAATAGATTTTGGCAGAGAGGTTTTTGTGGATGAGGTTGTTTTAACTCTAAGAGCTGACTTTCCTCATGATAACTTCTGGAAATCTGCAACTCTTGCCTTTTCTGATGGAAGTGAGATTGTTATGCCGTTAAACAAAACTGCTGAAAGGCAATCCATATGTTTTGAAAGTAAAAAGGTAAGAACAATTGTTTTAAAGAATTTAATCAAGGGAGAAGAACTATCTGATTTCCCGGCTCTTACACAATTTGAGGCGTGGGGCTATGAAATAAAAAACAAAAAGAAAGGAGAGAAAAATGAAAAAGGTTAATTTAGAGAAAATTCAAAATGAAGAGTATAAAATTTGTCCGGAATTTTCTAAAGAAGATATTAAAGCCACTTTAGACAAGATTGTTAAAATTGTAGACCATATGTTGCTAAAATTTCATGATGATTCTTTTCCCAGAGCTTGTAGCAAGGGATATGTATATGACTCGGTTGGAAATTTAAAATGGGATAGCAGCAATAATGAAAGTATATGGACAACATCCTTTTGGACAGGAATTCTATGGTTGGTTTATGAGTACACAAATGATGAAAAGTACAAAATAGAAGCACAAAAGCATTCAGAATCCTTCCGCCAAAGAATAGACAATTATTATAACAAAAATGAAGAAGAAGCTGGCTTAAATCATCACGATTTAGGTTTTCTATACAGTATCTCTACTGTAGCAGATTATAAGTTAACTGGATCGAAACGAGCATTGGAAACTTCTCTTATGGCAGCGGAACTCTTATCTAAGCGTTACATTGATAAAGCCAAGATTTTACAAGCTTGGGGAGATATGAGTGATGAAAATCAAAGAGGACGAATGATTATTGATTGTAATTTAAATATTCCGCTTCTATATTTTGCAAATAATTTTAAAGAAGATAATGAGTTTTATTGGATGGCTTACAATCATGCTAAAACGGCAAGTCAGTATATCATTCGAGATGATGCTTCAACGTTCCATACGTTCTATATGGATACGGAAACAGGAGAGCCTAGGTTTGGATCTACACATCAAGGATATAGTGATGATTCCTGTTGGGCAAGAGGGCAAGCTTGGGGAATTATGGGATTCCCAATTTCCTATCGTTATACCAAGGATTTAGAGTTTGTTGATAAGGCGAAATGTTTAGCAAATTACTTCTTAAATCGATTGCCTAAAGATCATGTATGTAATTGGGATTTGATTTTTTTGGGAGAAGATGACCAAAGAGATACGAGTGCGGCGGCAATTGCAGCAATAGGTCTCTTAGAACTTTCGGATATTCTTCCAAAAACAGATAAGACTAAAGAAATATATAAAAATGCAAGCTTATATATAGCAAAGTCGTTATCAGAGAATTACCTAGGTGATAATTTAGAAGGCATTTTAAAAAGTGGAGTATATTTTTATCACGGAGGCTTAGGTATTGACGAATATGTAATATTTGGGGATTACTTCTTCGTTGAACTATTATTAAGACTGTATAAGAAATGGAATTCATATTGGTAGGAGGGGAAATATGGAAGCAGAAATCTTAGAAAATCCTGAAGTAATACAACCTGATGAAGGTAAGGAATCTTCAGAACAAAAGTTAAAGACAAACACTTTCAAAGATAAACTGAAAAAGTATATCAAATATAACTGGCAAATCTATTTATTATTTTTACCAGCGTTTATTTGGATGATTATGTTTGTGTTTGTTCCATTTATTTCCAATGTTTATATGTCCTTTATGGATTATAGTACAGAAAAGGGACTAATTGGTAGTCCTTTTGTGGGAGTAAAGAACTATGCAGAATTCTTCACAATGGATGGATTCTGGGGGCTGTTGGGAAATACGTTGCTATTAAATGTGTTGGTTTTAGTAATTGGATTCCCTGCAGCAATTTTACTAGCAATTATGATTTATGAATCTAAGAGTAAAGTGGTAAAGGGTATTGCCCAAACAACAACCTTTTTGCCTTTCTTTATTTCAGCAGTTGTCGTTTGTAATTTAGTGATTGAGTTTTTAAAGTCTGACACAGGTATGATTGTAAATATCCTAGCCGCTTTGCATATTGTTGATCCAGAGAATAAACCAGAGCTGTTAGAGAATCCTGCAGCCTTTAGATGGATATATGCACTTATGGAGCTATGGCAAACGATAGGATACAATTCCTTGATTTATCTTGCAGCATTATCTGCGATAGACACATCTCTATACGAAGCTGCATCAATGGATGGAGCTGGAAAGTTTAGACAAATTTTCCATGTAACATTACCTGGAATTGCGCCAACAATCATTATCACATTGATATTGAAAATTGGAAAATTATTATCAATGGGATATGAAAAGGTCTTGTTATTACAAAATGTTTATAACAAGCCGACATCCGAAATTATAAGTACGTATGTATATACCGTTACCCTAGGCCAAGAATTAGGTATTCCCAACTATGGTCTAGCAGCAACGATTGGTCTATTTGATGCGGTAGTTGCAATTGTGTTGGTTACTATTGTAAACAAGGTTGCTAAGAAAGTATCAGATACTCAGTTATGGTAAGGCGGGTGATTAAAGTGAAAATGAGTTTAAATTTGCAAGATTTTAAAAAGAAATTAACTGTGGATAATATCTTAGGGATTGTCAATAATGTGTTGCTAATTGTTTTATCCATAATAATGCTTTATCCAATACTTTATATCTTTATCACTGCTGTAAGTGATCCGCAATCATTCACAAATGCAGTGAATCACAATAAGCTCTTACTATTTCCTCAAGGATTTACGGCAGAATTTTTGGTAGAACATTTAAAGTCTATTGAAATTTGGCGTGCTTATGGTAATACAGTTCTCTATACTCTTTTAGGTACTGCTATCAGCTTATTCTTGAGTATCACTTGTGCTTATGTTTTATCCAGAAAAGGATTAAAGGCAATAAAAGTGATGAGTATTATTGTTGTATTAACTATGTGGCTAAAGCCAGGTATGATAGCAACTTATACAAACATTTTAAATTTAGGACTACTGGGAAGTATATTTGGTATTTTATTACCATTTGCATTCTCAGCCTATAATGTAATTTTATTAAGAACCTATTTTGCAGCAATTCCTCAAGATATTGATGAATCTGCACAAATAGATGGAGCATCTCACTTTAGAATGCTGACAAGCATTTATATTCCAGCAAGTGGACCTGCAATAACTACTGTTGGATTATTCTATGCTATTGAACGTTGGAATGGATATTTCTGGGCGGAACTTGTCTTAACAGATCCAAACAAACAGCCTTTACAAGTAGTAGTTAAGAAGATGCTTGAAAACCAGGGAGATGCTGGCGGTTTATTCAATAATGGAACCGTATCAGCATTCGCATTAATTATAATCGCTATTGTTCCAATCATGTTAATATTCCCATTCATCCAGAAGTATTTCAAAAAGGGTGTCATGGTTGGATCAGTTAAATAATAAAAAAGAAAGGAATGAAAAAAATGGCGAAATTCAAAAAATTATTTTTAAGTGCTGCAATGCTATTTGGCATTTGCGCCATAGGGGGGGGTCTTACATC
>JAIDMV010000101.1 GCA_029050385.1 Anaeroplasmataceae bacterium
ATCAATAGGAAGCTGTCTTACCAATTGTCTTACTAAAGTAGACTTTCCACTTCCTGTTTTACCAACGATTCCTAGGGAGCCTTCTTGAAGAATGCTGATGTTTTAATTATGGATGATTCCTTATCCGCAGTTGATGGTAAGACAGAGGCAAATATCATTCATTCCTTAAAGAAGTATCGTTCTAATAAAACAAATATTATTGTTGCACATAGATTATCTGCTGTTATGCATGCAAATCAAATCATCGTTTTAGATGAAGGGCATATTGTAGAACGGGGAACTCATGAAGAACTAATGAATTTAAAAGGTTGGTATTACGAGCAGTTTATTGCCCAACAAATGGAAGAGGGTGATGATAATGCCTAAGAAAAAAAGAGAAGGATATTCAAAATCCACCTTATTTAAAAAAACACTTCCTTACATCAAAAGAGAATGGAAACTAGTTTTGATTACTTTATTACTTAATATAGGCATTGCCTTACTTACAACAATCACTCCTTTGTTTACCAAAGAGATTCTAGACACCTATATTCCTGCAAATAATATGGAAATGATTTTGTGGTTAATTGGTGCATATTTGCTTTGTACGATTGTAGTTGTAGTGATGCGATATTTTGGACAATATTTACAGACTCTTGCAGGTATGCATATTGAAAGAAATCTAAGAGAGGATGCTATTCGTAAAATAGACTATCTTCCTGTAGATTATTTTTCATTAGAACCAGATGGAAAAATTGTTGCTAAAATTACATCAGATAGTAATGGGGTAAGAACCTTCTATATGACAATGTTTTCTATCATTAATGCTTTAATTAATATCTTCATTGTTTATGCTGGTTTAATCTTTTTAAAACCTATATTAGGTTTAATAATTCTTGCGATTGTGCCAATCATTTTAGTATGGATAACTGTATACAGAAGAAAAGTTCATGGCTATTACTTAGATTTAAGAGAGACAGGTTCAAGAATCACAGGAAAGCTAAACGAATTAATTAGTGGAGCTTTGATCATTCAGGATTTCAATCAAGAGGAAAATATGATGGATGAATATAAGGAACTTGTAAATCGTTATAATTATAATGATGTAAAAGCCAATACCATCAACATTTATTTTGGTTGGGAGTTATTAATGATTTTAAAACGTTTGGCAGAAATAGGTATCCTATTCTTTATTGGTTATGAAGCACTGGGGGATGCAGGAATCACTGCAGGTTTGATTACAACCTTTATTGGTTATTTGGATCGAATGATTAACCCAATCAATGCGATATTCAATAACTTAAATGAATTAGAGGATTCATTGGTTGCTGCAAATCGTGTTTATCAATTTATGGATGAGGCAAATGATACGAGAATTTTAGATGGAGAAGAAGCCCCAGATGAGATCAAAGGTGATGTAGAATTTAAGCATATTCGTTTTGCCTATATTGAAGATAATTATATATTAAAGGATTTATCATTATCTGTTCCAGCTGGTAAAAAGATTGGAATTGTAGGTCATACAGGAAGTGGGAAGTC
>JAIDMV010000102.1 GCA_029050385.1 Anaeroplasmataceae bacterium
ATATTACTTTCTTCATTATTAAAATCGCCTACTTTATTTATTCTACATTTTATTTTAACAAAAAAAATGCAAAATTACAATATCCATAGATTTCCTCTAAAACATATAAGGAATCAACAGCATAAAAAAGAAAAAAGATGTTTATAAAGCTTTTCACCTTTACAAACATCTCATTTTATATAAAGAAATCTACTCTTCTTTTTCTTCTACCGGTTTTATGTTTTCTTTTTTGGAATGTTCTTTAGGCAATACCAAATTCATTATTATACCTAAAAGCATAGCTACTGCAGTTGCAGAAATAGTAATGATATTATTTCCTAATACACCACCAAAGCCTAGAGATAAACCACCAATACCAGCTACTAAAATAACTGATGCAATAACAATATTTCTAGTTTGACCAAAATCAATCTTTTCTTTTACAAGCATTTTCACACCACTAGATGCGATAAATCCATAAAGGATTAAAGATACACCCCCAGTAATACAAGCTGGTATAGTTTGTAATAATGTTGTTAGTGGAGCAAAGAAACCTAGTACAATTGAAAGAATAGCAGCCAGCATAATGACAGAAACTGAAGCAATCTTAGACACACCTACTACGGCAACATTTTCGCCATAGGTTGTATTAGCAGCACCACATAATACACCAGATACTGCAGTTGCAACACCATCACCAATTAAAGTTCTTGTTAAGCCTGGTTCACCATCCAGTAAATCACGATTGATGATATTACCTAGATTCTTATGATCTCCAATATGCTCGCAAATTGTTACTAAAGCTACAGGAATAAATAATAAAGCAACCTGTCCAACAGTTTTAATTGTAAAACTAGCGTTTTGAGAAAAGGATTTAACAAAGACAAAATCAATTGTAATCCAAGAGCCAACATTGCCCCAATCTTTATTGAATACAGAAAAGTCAATTATCTTTAACCAATCTACTTTTGCTAAATGACCTATACCTGTTAAAACACAAGCAAGGATATAAGCTCCAACCATTCCAATAACGAAAGGAATTAATGTGATATTCTTTCTTTTAGAGGTTGCACAAAAGGCAGTTAGGAAACAAGCAAACAAAGCAATAACAATAGACATAAAGGTGTATTGCCAAGGTAAGCTTTCACCAAAATGATTAGAATAGAAAATAGAGATACCAGCAGTACCACCAGTAATATTTCCAATCGCAGAACCAGCAAGGCCTAAACCAATGACCATAATGATAGGTCCAATCACAACGGGAGGCAACAATTTATTTAACCAACCCGTACCGATTTTTTTAATAATCAAGGCAATAATTACATAGACAATACCAACCATCACCATACCTAACATGACAGCTGCATAGTTCATCGTACCATCATCTAAAACTCCTAAGGTCAGAGCTGTAGACATTGGTGCTAGGTAAGCAAATGAACTACTTAAAAATACAGGAGATTTACGTTTCGTTGTAAAAATGTAAATCAAAGTTCCACATCCTGCTGCAATAAGAGTAGGACCGATAGGTAATCCTGTAATTAACGGAACAGTAATACACGCAACCAGCATTGCCAAAATATGCTGAATTGCAAACAAAATCCATTGCGACTTCTTCTTTGGGCTTTCTTCTACTTCTAAGACTAATTCTTTTTCCATAACTTTACCTTTCTATTTATTAAATTTTTAAGTTAAATCTGTTATGCTCAATTTAACTCTAGGTGCCATTATACCATAAAAGATTTAGAAATCAACAAAATCTAGAGTTATTAAAAATTCTTATAATTTTCCAAAAAAGAATAGAAATTTCTTTTGTAAATTTTCTAGTAATCTTACATCTTTCTGTGGTATACTA
>JAIDMV010000103.1 GCA_029050385.1 Anaeroplasmataceae bacterium
ACACGCGTTAGCTCGGCGGCCGCGTCATATTTGTATAATAGCAGATACGATAATAGACTTTGTCATTTTATCTGACTCTTCCTTAGTTTTCGGTAATGTTAAATGACTAAGTTCAAATTGACTCGCATTTATTGAATCCTCTGTTGTTGCAAAGATTGCATCAAAGAAAGCTTTAAGTTCTATCTTTTCAATTTGATCTTTTACTTCATTCTTCAAAGTATCTATTGGACGGACAACAATATGTGGAATCACTAGGTCTTGGACTGCAACAAATTTTTCTGAAAGTGTCAACTGAAGAATTCGAGATTCTAAGATTGTATCTACCTTTGAAGATGTAAGCTCAAGTTTTCCTAAATTTGAATTCAGATTCAGCATTTCTAAACGATCTGTATCAAATAACACAAATAGTGCAGATAACAGGCATTGCATTTCTGTTTTATCAATCAAATATTCCTTTTGATTATAAATTGACATTTCTTCTGTTGCTTGACTACTAGGAATATATAACTCATTCATCTCAACTAGTTTATGAGAAATGGTTGCAGTAATGATGTTTGAATCTAACAATAATGCTAAATCTTTTTCAGCAATAGTTAAATCGTTGAACTCATTACTGATGTTATCAACAACAATAGTATCCTCACCTAAAATGATAAACATTAGATTTAATAGCTTGGTCAACTCTTCTGCATCAATATTATGAATTATCATTTCATTTAACATTTCTTCTTTTACTGCATCCTTATCCAAAATGACAATTTGATTATTCTCAGACAACTTAGAAGACACAGTAGCATTTAAAATATTGGACTTGGTAATATAAGAAATTGATTCTTTCTTAATCTTTAAGCTTGTAAGTTGATTATCCAAATCATTCACCATAATCACATCAGATTCTAATATCTTAAACATAGCTTCAAATAGATGAGTAAGTTCATTCTTATCTATAATGTATCCTGATTCCTTATTAATGAAATCGGAAGCTGTTGCAGAGGATAATGGTACCGAAATCTGGTGTAATTTAGAAATCTTATTTGTTATCGTACCACGAAGTATAACAGAATTTAATATGATAGATGTTGCATCTGCCCTAAATGTTAAATTAAATAGGTCATCATCTAATTCTTTAACTACAATTTCGCTTCGATTAAATAGCTTGAATATAGCTTTAAATAAATCGTTTAAATCTTTTTGTTCAACAAGATTATTGTTGTAAAGCTCAGTAGGAACATGGAAAATTTGAGTAATTTTATTGCTTAAGGATGCATTTAAAATGGCTGAGGCACAAATATCATCTATACCATTTTCTCTTAATTTTAAATCATCCTGTAAGGTTTCAAAGTTAAACTCGGCAGGAATTTTTCCATTTTCATCTTTATCAATAAAGGTTTCTACCGCTTTTAACATTAAGAAAATTTCATCATCAGAAGTATCCTCTGAAGTGCCAAGCCATATATTGCCAGTCAAATCAAAGTCCGTTTTAAATTTCTCAAAATCAATTTGATATGGTTCAGGTATAACTAAGAAGCCTTCCTCATTTTTATCCACCATTAATTGAATCAATGTGGCTGTAATAGTTTTGCTCTTACTCAACTCTGCTTTATTTTCAAAAATAGCGTTATAATTTATTTTCATTTCTTTTGCTTCATCAAAGAAAACAATTTTTTGAATGTCAACGAAAATATCACTAAGTTCACTAGCCTGAATGACATTTACAAGCTTATCTGTAGTGGTTTGAGCATTCACTTCTTCCAATGAAGCTCTTGCCACCACAATTTCAAAACCATTTAAATCTGTAACCATATCACTTATGGTATATCTCAAAACCTTAGAAGAACAAATTTGATCTAATAATTCTTTATCTAAATTCAAAAGATCAGAAGGATTAATATTTCCGTTGAGTAATTCGTTTATCAAATATTTTTCTTCTTCTATTGTTACATGCGAAAGGTCGTGAATAGCATCAAGAAGAATACATATTTCTCCGTTTCCATCCTCATTAATCCAGCTTTCAGGCTGATCGTAGGTTACAGGTAAAATAATCTGTTGTTGTGAAGAGGAAACTCCAATAATAACATTTGCAAGAGTGCCTTGTAACAATAATGACTCTTTGAGTTTCATATCGATATAATCATTAGAGAAGATATGAGCATAATCTAAATCATCAGGATGATCCATAACCTCTACAATTAAATCAGTACAATTAGATAATAGATCAGTAACAATTTCAATTTCACTACGTTTAATAATTTTACATCCTTCAATATCTTCCATTACTGATTCTGGTAAATATAGTTTAAATCCACTGCCACCAAAATCAGCATATGTTAAATAAGTAGATAACATATAATATACTAACTTAGACTCTGTAATATTTTTAATCAGTGTTGTAGTTTTTCCCTCAATGGTAACTTCCTTAGCTAAAACTTCTAGCATTTTTCTGATTTGCTCTGACTCAATTTTTCCTTCAGAATTCATCATAGCAATCAGTACAGGACCTCCGCCATTTTTAAGAAGCATTTTTACTGAGGAAAGAAGGATACTGCATTCTCCTTCTTTACCAACATAGTCAATGTTTTTAGGAATTGTAACTGTTTCATCCTTTGTAATATTCAATATAACTTTATCGATTTCTTTTCCTATTAGAGAAGATTTAAAAACCACATCTAATACCAAAGAAGATTCTAATTGGAGAGCCAGTTCATCAAATGCAGCTTCCATATCATCTGCATTCTCTCTTTCAAATAGGTAAGCAAGATTTTCAATCAGCTTATTATTGTCTTTATCATAAACTTCATACGCAATAGTAAGTAATGGATCACAGGCATTTAATAAAATATTAAACTCTTTAATCCAATCAATATCATCAGGAATATCAAATTCTATCGGTTCTTCAGTCAAAGAGGTTGAAGCATATGTATATAGGCCTGCAATCACTTTATTACCTATATCTGTTCTTGTTTGAAATAATGACAGTTCTTGAATTGTAGGAATAAAGTTTTTAGCAATTAAAATCATTTGTTTAGTAGAGACAAGTTCAGTTGCTTCTGGTTTGGAGTCTTCTTCACTTGAATTCTCTGACATTGTAGAAACTTCATTCTGAGCAGCATTAACTTCTGCAACCACTTGAACTAGACCTTTAAATAGATTCTTCATATCAGCTTCAGTTGCTAAATCTGTTACCTTTATTCCATCTTCTCCTTTAAATAATTGATTTACAAGACCAATAATTTTCTCATCAGATACAACCTTATCAATATGATTTACTAATGTAGTCAAAGCTGACAAACATAAATTTGACATAAAGGTTTTTCCGTCAAACTCATCAATCAACTTAGAAAATTCTTCTGCAAATCCTTCATCCCCCATTGTAGAGATTAAAATCTTCATCTGACGATCAGAATCAGCATTTCCAGCAACTAAATCTTCTATATCATCTGGATTGCCATATTTCAGCATCAAAGCTAAGGTGCTATTTATGAAATGAACATATTCGCCTACTTCATCTCTTAAATAAAACTTTTCATTTTCTACACCAAGATTTTCATCATTCAATCTACCTTGTAAAACAATATCTGCAAAGTAAAAATAAAATGGGGTGTGGCTTGTATCCTTTATTGAATTTAGTACTTGGAAGATTCCTGTATTTCCCATAGCGCATACATAACTATAATAGTCATATGCTTCATTCCATCCTGTATTTTCAAAATCAACTGTCTGTTCTTCCTTTAGTTGATCTCTTTGAGGAAGGTTTGTTCCACCTGTAACAATATATATTAAACTTCCTAAAAAAGAAAAACAAATAATTGCAGTAAATGTAGCTCTCACGCCACCAATTAAACTTCCTAAAAGTCTTCTTCGCTTATATGGATGATTTACTTCTCCATTTTGATACTTCTTATTCTCTTTTCTAATTTTTCTTCTTACAGGGTATGCAATTAAATAAATTATATATAAGAAGAATAGCAAGAATCCATATAAAATATAACATAGAATTGCAACCACAAGATGATATGCCATATCTACTAAAGTATTAATATAAGCAGCATTTTCTACTATAAACCAATACTGTATAGATTGTTTGTCAGTTATACCATCAACAATTTTCTGCATCAGCATCTCATGCAATGTTAGATAGTCTTTATTTACTGACATAATACCTTGTAAACTAGTTCCAAATTTTCCTAATATACCATTTATAAAATTAACCATATTTGCATCTAGATTAGGATTATTAACTATACATAAGTACACAATTAATCAAATCACACCAGCTGCAAACATATGAAT
>JAIDMV010000104.1 GCA_029050385.1 Anaeroplasmataceae bacterium
CGTATCATCTAGCTAGGACTTTGAATTTAAATTTAGATGATTTGAATCGTATTGAATTCCATGAGATTACTAAGCCAGCAGTTAGAAAAGCTTTAGAGAACCCTCATAGAATTGATATGCAGATGGTAAATTCTCAAGAATGTAGAAGAATGATTGATCGTATTTTAGGATTTAAGCTATCTAAGCTTTTACAGAAGAAGATTGGATCTAAAAGTGCAGGTCGTGTTCAAAGTGTTGTATTAAAGCTCATAGTAAATTTGGAAAAAGAAATTCTTGCATTTATTCCGACACCTTATTATGAAATGGAAGCAAATTTTAATACTTTTAAATTAAAATTAGTAGAGCTAGATGGTATGCCTGTTGATTCTAAGAACAGAATTCTAGATCGAAAAGTATTAGAAACCTTGCAACCAAAGCTAATGAGTTTTTTTGTAAGCAATATTGCAAATAAGCTTGTGAACAGAAATAGTTATCCTGCATTTACTACATCTACCCTACAACAGGATGCCTCTAACAAACTAGGCTTTTCTCCAAGTAGAACAATGAGAATCGCTCAAGGTCTCTATGAAGGTAAAGCCATAAAAGATGAGACGGTAGGTTTAATTACATATATGCGTACAGATTCTACAAGGTTATCTGACTTATTTGTAGATGCTGCACACCAATACATTAGAAATACCTATGGGGATAAGTATTTAGGAGAAGTAAAGATTAAAACTGCTAAGAATATGCAGGATGCGCATGAGGGAATTCGACCTACTGCAGTAGAGCGTACTCCTGAGGCTATGAAGCCTTATTTAACAGAGGAAGAATATCAGCTTTATCGCTTAATATATAATCGTACGATTGCATCCTTAATGGCACCAGCACGATTTAATTCTTTGAAAGTTGAATTTACGAATACCAATTCTTTATGGGCAGTTACAGGCCAGACTATGGAATTTGATGGATATTTGAAAGCTTATGGAAAAACAGAAGAAGATGAGAATACAATCCTTCCAAATTTCTCTTTAGGAGAAGGCTATAATGCAAATGAGATTGTGATTTTAGATAAAAAAACTGCTCCAAAGGCAAGATATACAGAGGCTTCTATTATAAAAGAAATGGAAGCATTAGGAATTGGTAGACCTTCTACCTATGCTCAAACGATTTTAACTTTAAAAGAAAGAAACTATATTACAGTTGAAAAGAAATGTTTGGTTCCTACTGAACAAGGAACATTAACAAGTGAGAAGCTTGATCAGTTCTTCAACGATTTAATCAATGTTTCCTACACCGCTGAAATGGAAACAAACCTAGATGAAATTGCTCGTGGAACGAAAAAAGAGTTAGAGCAATTAAAAGAATTTTATCAAGCATTTATCCCATTATTTGATATAGCGATGGAAAAGATGGAAGCAATCTATCCTATTCCAACAGAACAAATATGTCCAGAATGTGGCGGTATGCTCGTCATTCGTAAATCTAAATTTGGTGAGTTCATATCCTGCAGCAATTACCCTTCCTGTAAATATGTGTATAAGGAAGAAAATCAAGAAAATGAGCCAGTGGATACAGGAATTATTTGTCCGGAATGTGGTAAGGGTCATATTGTTGAACGTGTAGCTAAAACAGGAAAGAATAAAGGAGCTATCTTCTATGCTTGTAACAATTATCCAGCTTGTAAGGTAACCTATAGTGATCCCCCTACAAACCACATCTGTCCAAACTGTGGCAGTATTATGCTTGAGGATAAGGATGGTAAGCTATATTGTTCTAAGCAATGTGATAAGAAGGTTGAGAAGGAAGAGACAATTTTATGCCCAGTTTGCAAGAAGGGACATATGGTAAAGCGTGTGGCCTCTAAGGGCAAAAACAAAGGAAATGTATTCTATGGCTGCTCTAACTTTCCTAGATGTAAAAATATTATGACAGAAGAAGATATTCAAAAATTATCATAAAAGGCTGTGTTGGAATTTTTCCACACAGCTTTTTCATTTTTGTAGGAAAATATTATCTTTTATGATAAAATAATACTATTGAAAGGAAGTGCTCCTATGTTTCTTAAATCTGTTTATTTTCCTGGCTTTGATTATTTTACGAAAGAAACCTGTATCCATAATTATTATCCAGCCAAAATTTTAGCTAAGCTTGATATAAAAGAAATGGAATTTTCAGATATAACTATTTTTTATGGAAATAATGGTTCAGGTAAATCTACGCTTTTAAATCTGCTTGCAGAAAAAATTAAAGCCTCTAGGCAAACACGCTTTTTTAAGGATGAAGAATGGGTGGTCGGACCAAGAGGAGGATCTCTACACAAATTATTTGATGAATGTGTCAAAGAAGTTGATGTTACCCTTGAGCTTGGAGAAAATGGAAAACCAATAGAGCTTCCTTTTCATCGCAAAGTCATTACTAGTGATGACATTTTTAAGATATTGGATTCCAAAAAGGAGTTTAACCAGAATATAGTTCTAAAGACAGATGAGGCAAATAAAGAAGGGAAAAAGCTTTTAAAGGAAGGCTATTACTATAGGGG
>JAIDMV010000105.1 GCA_029050385.1 Anaeroplasmataceae bacterium
AAGACTGTTCTATTCGAACACAAGGTCTTTCTAATGGGATTTTTGGGTACAGAGTGTTCTTACCATTAACTGCAGGACTTATACCTATTTTAATTGTGATTAACAGTGGTCATGTAGAAATTATACCTTTATGGTATATTTTAATAGGTATAGCATTATTTATTGGGTACTGCATATATCATAGAAATGTGAAATTTAATAAAGAAAGCTATATTGTTTTCGCTTCCACTTTGGGATTTAATTTCTTTGTATTAATGATTTGGATGATAACTCAAATCTAAGCTGGCAAAATAAAAAGGAACCAACAAGGTTCCTTTTCTTTTTTGTCTTATCTGTTGTAGAATTCGACAATTAGTTGTTCGTTGATTTCTGGTAGGAATTCGTCTCTTTCAGGAATTCTTACAAGAGTACCAACGTTATTCTCGTCGAATGAAAGATATTCAGCACGTGCTAACTTAGCTTCTAAAGCTGCTTTAACAATAACTAAATCCTTTGATGCTTCCTTCATTGCGATAGTTTGACCAACCTTTACACGGTAAGAAGGAATATCTACCTTCTTGCCATCAACAACAACATGGCCATGATTTACTAACTGACGAGCTTGTGCTCTAGTGCTAGCGAAGCCTAAACGATAAACTAGGTTATCTAGACGTACTTCCAATAATTTTAAGAAGTTAACACCAGTCTTACCAGCCATCTTAGAAGCTTCATTGAAAGTCTTTTTGAATTGTTTTTCAGAAACACCATAAGTAAATCTTACCTTTTGCTTTTCAGCCATCTGTGTTGCATATTCACTAAGCTTCTTACGCTTAGCACCATGCTGTCCTGGAGCATACTTTCTTCTAGCTAATTCTTTGCCAGTTTCACTAACAGAATAGCCTAGACGACGAGATACCTTCCAGGTTGAGCCTGTAAATTTTGACATATCTTTGTCCTCCTAAATATTTTTGATTTGGGAGTAAAATTGTTTTGTCATCTGTTATAGGATATCTTAAATTATACGTTCACCATGAAGCAGCGAAGATTACTAGTAATGCCTTATAGGCTTTAA
>JAIDMV010000106.1 GCA_029050385.1 Anaeroplasmataceae bacterium
GCCCGAAACATCATTCAATCTTCTAAAATAATAAAGGAACTAAAAAAGAAAAATGTTCAGTATTATAATCAGCCCGCAGAATATCGTTTTGGAATAATTTACTCTCCTAAAAGAAAAATTCCTCCCTTTGAATTTGCAAATAATCTTGCTGTTTTGGAAAGCTTAATTTCGCTTGAAAAAGTAAATAGTCACGAATAAAAAGCCCCAACGATTTGAAATGAAAATCATTGGGGCTTTAATTAAGAAATTTTTCTATCACTTACTCAATTGAGAAAGTATTTTTCTAATATCTTCATTGATACAAATAGATTGATCTTTTATCTCTCGAGGTGCTACTGCTTCATTAAAGTTAAGACAGGCATAAATCGCATTTGGATTTTCCATGGTATATTTCCAAAAAGGATATTTAATGATTATAGGTGTATTGCTTCCAACACCTAATTCTAAAAATAATATCCTTTTCTTTTTATTTTGGTTTAAAAATGACTGATAGCGCTCCTGTGCTTTATACCAGCCTTCATCTTGAACAAATGTATCATCTATTCGTAAATTTGTGGTCATAGGCTTCCCACAAATAGGACACTTAGGAATCAAGCTAGTGGGAATTCTCAAATAGGTTTGTTGTCGAATCATTTCTTTTATTATATCTTCATTATCATAGGTTTTATTATGACATGGAGTAGAACATTGAAACAAACCATAATCTCCTTGAGTATAAAACAAGCGTTCTTTAGAGAATCCTGCCTTTTGGAAACAATGATCAACATTTGTAGTGATAACAAAATAATTTTTATCTTTAATGAGTTGATATAATTCCTCATAAACAGGATACTTTGTATCTTGATATCGATTGATATAAATATTTCTTGACCAGTATCCCCAAAATTCCTCTAAAGACGGAAAAGGGTAAAATCCACCACTATACATATCTGGAAAATGGTACTTGTTGATAAAATCTTTAAAGTTTTCCTCAAATCGTTTTCCTGAATAAGTAAAGCCTGCTGAAGTTGAAAGTCCTGATCCAGCTCCTATGAGAATAGCATCTGCTTGACTGATTGCTGTAGCTAATTTTTTAATTTCATTTGAGTAATCTTTTATAGATGTCATAGTCTAACTCCTTAAATACATTGAAAACTACTTTCAATTTACTTTTTGTTTTTTGTTTATATTGTATTACAGTTTCTATTGCAATTTTAGCAGCTGCATCATTAGGAAAATGAAACTCTCCTGTTGAGATACAACAAAATGCTATACTCTCAAGATTTTGACCATCTGCAAGAGTTAAGCAGGATAAATAGCATTCCTCTAAATCCTTTTTGTTTTCTTCTGTTAGGCTAGGATACACAATAGGTCCAACTGTATGAATTATATACTGAGAAGGTAAGTTATAAGCCTTTGTCAAAAAGGCCTCTCCCGTCTTTGCCTCTCTTCCAAGTTTTTTTATAAGAAGAGCACATTCTTCTCTTAATTCTATTCCAGCGTAAGTATGTATAGCATTATCAATACATCTATGATTAGGAATAAAGCAGCCTAACAATTGTGAATTTGCTGCATTAACTATTGCATCACATCGTAAAGTTGTGATATCTCCTTTCCAAATAAACAAGTCTTCTTTTATTGGCTGTAAATCCTTTATATCCGTAATTCCCTTTTCTTGTAAGCATTCCTTCAAATATGTGTTTTGAGTATCCAAAAAAATATCACTGACTTTTCTAGGCATGCGAATAT
>JAIDMV010000107.1 GCA_029050385.1 Anaeroplasmataceae bacterium
GTTTAAAACAGGTAGATTTAAAAGTTCTATATTTTAATGGGAAAGCACCTTCAAATGATGTTACTGAATTTTTAAAGGTGATGAATAATAAAGAGTATGGCTTGACTGAAGAAAAAGTAGGAATCACCTTCAATAAAACAGAAAAGATGAGTGATACTTTATTTGGAAAATTATCATTAAAGTACAGCATTTCTATCCCTAAGGATTATAAAGTTAAGGAAAATGATCCATCTAAATTAGTGGTTGCATATCTTCCAACCTTTGGTATTTACAATGATGGTACACAGGACTATACTAGAGTATTTATTCTAGTTCCAATCTACTATGCATTCGCATATGAATCTTCCTTATCTAGTTATACTGAAGGAATGAAGGAATATCAAATTGTTTTAACAGAGGATGGATTATTACCTAGCCAGTCTGCCGAATAAGAATATTTTTCAATAATCAGAGATTAGCGATTTACTAATCTCTTTTTAATTAGAATAAATATATCATTGAATCGGTTTTTAACACTTGAAATTCAAATAAAAATATGATATTATAACAAAGGCACAAAAATACACATGTTCTTGGAGTTGGTCGTCGTGTGCAAGTAAAATTGATGGAGGCTGACGTTGAAGAGGGCAGAGGACAAAAACAAAAATAAAAAGGAGAAAGAAAAAAATGTCTGAATCAGTAGTTTCAATGAAACAATTATTAGAGTCAGGTGTTCATTTCGGACATGCGACTCGTAGATGGAATCCTAAGATGGCTAAGTATATCTTTACAGCTAGAAACGGGATTTACATCATCGATTTACAAAAAACTGCAAGCCAAATTGAAAGTGCATATGCAGCTTTACTTGAAATCGTAAAAAATGAAGGTAGAGTACTTTTTGTAGGTACAAAGAAGCAAGCTCAAGAAGCTGTAATGGAAGAGGCAGCTCGTTCTGGTCAATTTTATGTTAATCAAAGATGGTTAGGTGGTACTTTAACGAACTTCAAAACTATCAAAAGAAGAATTAACAAGCTTCATGACCTTTACAAAATGGAAGAAAATGGTGAATTTGAAAAGTTACCTAAGAAAGAAGTAATTAAGCTTGTCGCTGAACGTACTAAGCTTGAAAAGTTCTTAGGTGGTATTAAGGATATGCAAAAGCTTCCAAATGCATTGTTTATCGTTGACCCTCGTAAGGAACGTAATGCAATTTTAGAGGCTCGTAAGTTAAACATTCCAGTATTCGGTATTGTTGATACAAACTGTGATCCTGATGATGTTGACTATGTTATTCCTGCAAACGATGATGCTATCCGTGCAGTTAAGCTTGTTACTTGGGTAATGGCAAATGCTGTAATCGAGGCAAATGGTGGAGAGGTTGAAAAGTTTAATGAACCAGAAGAGGTAAATTTAAGCGAAGAAATCTCTAAAGAAAAGCCAAGCACTAAGGATGCACCAAAGGCTAAAAAGCCAGCTGCTAAGAAAACTGCTAAGGCAGAAGTAACACCAGCTGAATAATTGGAGGATAAAATCATGGCAAATATTACTGCACAAATGGTAAAAGAATTACGTGAAAAAACATCTGCTGGTATGCTAGATTGCAAGAAGGCACTTGATGCTACTAACGGAAATATGGAAGAGGCTGTAACTTGGTTACGTGAAAAGGGTATTGCAAAGGCAGTTAAGAAGGAAAGTGCTGTTGCTGCAGAAGGTCTATGCTCTTATCGTATTTCTGGCAATAAGTGTGTTGTTTTTGAATTGAATTCTCAAACAGACTTTGTTGCTCAAAATGAAAAATTCTTAAATCTTTTAGATAAGGTTGGAGAAGTTATTGCTAATTCAAATGCAACAAATACAGAAGAGGCTTTAGCAGTTTCTGTAGATGGTAAGGATTTAAATACAGTTATCCTAGAAGCTTCTGGAGTTATTGGTGAAAAGATTACATTGCGTCGTGTTGGTGTAATTGAAAAGAAGAGTGATGAAGTATTCGGTGCTTATAAGCATATGAAGGGTAGAATCGTTACGGTTTCTGTATTAAAGGGAAATGATGATGTTGTAGCTAAGGATATCGCTATGCATGTTGCAGCATTAAATCCTAGATATATTTCTAGTGCTGATATTCCTGCAGAAGAAATTGCAAAGGAAAGAGAAATTATTTTAGCAGCTGCATTAAATGAAAATGCACAAGCAGCTAAACCAAAGCCTGAAAACATTATTGCTGAACGTATTGTACCAGGACGTCTTGAAAAGAACTTAAAGGAGATTTGTTTATTATCTCAAGCTTTCGTTAAGAATCCTGATCAAACTGTTGAAGCATATGTTAAGGGTGCTAAATCTGAGGTTGTGTTCTTTACACGTCTTGAGGTTGGCGAAGGTATTGAAAAACAAGTGAATGATTTTGCCGCTGAGGTTGCAGCACAGTCAGCAGCTTTCAATAATTAATTTTTAAGGGAGGCTACTGGCCTTCCTTATTTTTGTATATAAAATATGGAGGATAAGAATATGTACAAACGCGTTTTATTAAAGATGAGTGGTGAAGCTATTAAAGGAGAAACATCCTTTGGAATTGATTCTAAGACAGTTCAGTCTATTGCTAAACAAATCAAGGCTGCTCATGATTTAGGTGTAGAAATCGGTATTGTTGTTGGTGGTGGAAATATTTGGCGTGGTAAGACAGCTTCAGAATTAGGTATGGAGCGCGCACAAGCAGATTATATGGGTATGCTTGCAACCATAATGAATGGACTAGCCGTTCAGGATGCCTTAGAACAAATTGGTGTTCCAACTCGTGTTCTTTCAGCTTTAACTATCAATGAGATAACAGAGCCTTATATTAGAAGAAGAGCTGTACGTCATTTAGAAAAGGGACGTGTTTGTATCTTTGTTGGTGGCATTGGATCCCCATACTTTTCAACAGATACAGCCTGTGTTTTAAGAGCTACAGAAATTGGTGCTGAAATTGTACTTATGGCAAAGAATAAAACAGAAGGTGTATATGATTCTGATCCTAGAACAAATCCTAATGCTAAGCTATATCATGAATTAACCTTTTCAGAAATTTTAGCTAAGGATTTAAAGGTTATGGATGCAACAGCTGCATCCTTATGCAAGGATAATGGATTAAACCTTATCGTGTTTAATATGAATACTGAAGGAAATATCGTTCGTGCTGTCAAAGGCGAAAAGATTGGAACCTTCGTTAAAGTGAAATAGGAGAACAATATGGAAGAATTAGAAATGTTATTACTAGAAGCTGAAGATAAAATGGATAAGGCTTTAGCTTCTTTAGAAAGAGAATTATCTACTGTACGTACAGGACGTGCAAATGCTTCACTTTTAGATTCAATTTTTATTGAATATTATGGAGTGATGACACCTTTAAAGCAGGTATCCTCTATTACCATTCCAGAAGCAAATCAGCTTTATATCAAGCCTTTTGATAAGTCTGTTCTTAAAGAAATTGAAAAAGCAATTTCTGCTTCAACTTTAGGATTAACTCCTCAAAATGACAGTAATGGTATTCGTTTGATTTTACCTCAAATGACAGAAGAGCGTAGACGTGAGTTAACAAAGGTTGTTGGTAAAATGGAAGAACAAGCTAAGGTTGCTGTACGTAATGTCAGAAGAGATGCAAATGATGAGATTAAGAAGCTAGAATTACCTGAGGATGATGAAAAGGGAGCTTTAGAAGATATTCAAAAGCTTACTGATCAAAAGATAGCTTTAATCGAAGAAATTGCAGAAAAGAAGAATAAGGATGTAATGTCTATCTAGCTTAAGCGTTTGCTTAGGCTTTTTCTTTTAGTTTTTGCTTTCTTTTTTTCCTCTGAAGTGATATAATGTTGTCTA
>JAIDMV010000108.1 GCA_029050385.1 Anaeroplasmataceae bacterium
ATATGTAGAAGTCCAATGGCAGAATTCCTTTTTAAAGATTATGTAAAGCAAAAAAATAAAGAAAGTTTGTTCTATATTGAATCAGCTGCTACATCTAGCGAAGAAATAGGGAATCCTGTACATTATGGCACTAAAAAAATATTAAATTCCCTAGGAATTGATTGCTCTAGTAAACGAGCAAGGAAACTAAGGCAAGAAGACATTCAGCAATATGATTTTATTATTGGCATGGATCAATATAATTTAATGAATATGACTAGATTATTTGGGACACACAATAAAATATATTCACTTTTGGAGTTTGCAGGGTTAGATAGAGATATTAGTGATCCTTGGTATACAGGTGATTTTCAGAAGACGTATGAGGATATTTGTATTGGGATAGAATCTTTTTACCAATATTTAGTTATAAATCAGATTATATAAAGCTATTCTATAATGAATAGTTTTTTATTTTTTTAAAAATTAGTTGACACTAACTTTTTTTGTGCTATAATATAAATAGTTAGCATAGACTAACTATAAAGAAAGAGGTGTATAGTTTATGGATAAGATTTATGGAATCGGAGAAGCTTGTAAGCTTAGTGAGCTTAAAGTTGGTCAAGCAGGCAAACTGATTTCATTTTCTAATGAAAACAAGGCCTTACGAAGAAGATTGCTTGATATGGGATTAACAAAGAATGTTGAAATTGACATTAAAATGATAAGTCCACTAGGAGATCCTATAAGTATAGGATTAAGAGGATATCAATTGTGTTTACGTAAGGAGGACATGGAAAATATTTTAGTTACAGTTACTAAAGAATATGTAATTCCTGAGAAGAAGAAAAAAGGGGTGGAAAATAATGGCTAAGCGTTGTTGTCTTGTAGGAAACCAAAACTCTGGAAAAACATTGTTGTTTAATGTATTAACAGGAATGAATCAAAAGGTTGGAAACTGGCCAGGAGTTACGGTAGAGCGCAAGGATGGTATTATTAAAGGTACAGATGTAGAGATTACTGATTTGCCAGGTATATATTCTTTAAGTCCTTACACTTCCGAAGAAGAGGTAAGTAGAAGATATGTTGTTGATGAGAATCCAGATTTGATTATAAACATTATTGATTCAACTTCAATTGAACGTGCTTTATATCTTACAACTCAGCTTTTAGAATTAAATAAAAAAGTTTTAGTTGTTTTAAATATGGAAGACATATTAGCCAAGAAAGGATACAAAATTGATTCTAAAGTTTTAAGTGAAAAGCTTGGTACAACAGTCGTTTCTATTTCAGCTTTAAAAAAGACAGGTATTAAAGAACTTATTCAGACAATAGATGAATCAGATCGTTTAATCCATACGAATACAGAAAAGCCAATCTATCCTGCTGATGTGGAAGATTTAGTAGAAGACATCATCGAAAGATTGGATGCTGATGTAAGCGAGAAAAGATTTGCAGCAGTAAAGATTATTGAAAGAGATAGTCGTTACTATTCAAAATATTATCAAGAGCAATATGAATCAGAAATTGCAAAACTAGAGAAAAAATATGATACAGATACAGAACAACTTGTGGCATCTCTACGTTACGATTATATCGAACAAGTCAGAAATGTATCTGTTGAAAAGAAAGAAGTTCCTTCTTTAACACAAAAAATAGATAGGGTATTATTAAATAAATGGGCAGCGATACCAATCTTTTTGGTGGTAATGGTTTTAGTTTATCTTTTAAGTGTAGGATTTGTAGGTGGTGCAACAGTAGGTATAGTAGATTTACTTTTTAATGGTGGAAATGAAATCGAGTTTGCTATCCCATTCTGCTCCTTCACAGTCGAAATCAATGAAGTACAAGGCTTAGGACCTTGGTTAGCAGAATGCATTACAAATGCAGGAGGGCATGAATGGGCAGCGTCCTTGGTTGCAGATGGGGCGGTTGCTGGTGTAGGAGCAGTTCTAAACTTTGTTCCTCAGATTGCGATACTTTTCTTATTGATTAGTTTACTTGAAACCTGTGGATATATGTCACGTGTCACCTTCCTTTTTGATAGAGCATTTAAAAAGTTAGGAATGAGCGGTAAGTCCTTAATTCCATTTATTGTAGGAACAGGATGCAGTGTTCCTGCAATTATGAGTACTAGAACTTTAGAGGACAAGAATGAGCATGAGATGACAGTAACTCTAACTCCTTTTATGCCTTGTAGTGCTAAGCTTCCTATTATTCTTTGCTTTATTGGTGGAATATTTGCTCCTATGATGGGAGAGGGGAATACTTGGATTATCACATTCCTAATGTACATTTTAGCGATAGTTGTTATTATTTTGGCTGGATTCCTTTTAAATAAATTTTTTGTTAAAAATAAAGCAACAAGCTATATTACAGAATTACCTGAGTATCATGCACCAAGTGCTAGCTATGTAGGTAAGGATGTTTGGGAAAAGACATGGGCATTTATTAAACGTGCTGGAACAATTATTTTCTTATCTTCAGTTATTATCTGGGTTATGCTAAATTTAAATTATAAATTCCAACCAGTAGAAGATATAGAAGAAAGCTTACTTGCAAATCTTGGTAGAACTATTTCTTGGATATTTGCTCCTATGTTAGGAATGAATTTCTCTTGGGGTGCATCTGTTTCTGCAGTTCAGGGCTTAGTAGCGAAGGAAATGGTTGTTTCTTCAATGGAGGTTATTACAGCCGTAGGAGAAGGTGGAGATGTCTTTGCCGGAAATGGAACCTTTGCATTCTTTAATGGTAATGGCTTTAGTGCAATGGGATATATGATATTTACCTTATTCTCTGCTCCTTGCTTTGGCGCTATCGGAGCAATGCGTAGAGAGCTTGGATCAAGTAAGGCAATGTGGAAAGCCATCCTATTTGAAACTGGCTTAGCTTGGATACTCGCTTCCGTTATAGGTATCTGGGGCGTATTCTGTTAGGAGGTAAGGAAGTATGAATTGGGTAGATATCACAGTAGTAATTATCGTTGTTCTATTAGTGCTAGCAGTAATTGGTGTACGTTTTATTTTACCTAAGGTAATGAGTCGCCAATTAAAGAAGAAAGGAAAAGAAGAAAGCTGTGGCTGTTCTAACTGTAAACGTCGTTGATTCAGTGGTGATTGGAATATTTGCTATTATCATAGGACTTGTGATATGGCATTTAGTTAGAGTTTATAAAAAAAGTCCCTGTGGGGATTGTGCTAGTGCAAAACAATGTTCTGCCTTTAGTAAAGATAAAATTTTAAAGGCATATAAGAAACAATGTAAATTAGAACAGAAACTTAAATAAATAAAAGAGGCTGAATTCAAAAGTGAGTTAAGCCTCTTTTTATATGGAGAAGATAAGAATTAAAAAATAATTTACTGGATAGAAAACAATGCCATAAAGAAGTGTAGGAAGCCAAGCGACAACATTTTTAATTTGAATAAAGATTGCTATATCATGATGCTTTTCCTTAAATTGAATATATTGTTTTAAGTTTCTTTCCTTTATCACAAGCAATAAATAGTATGGATTTAATAAAAGTCGTTTTAATAAAGAAAAGTCATTTCGTTTAGCAACTGCTTTATTTTCTATTAAAACACGGAAAGGATACACAAGAAAAGTATATATTATGCATAGAGTCCCACTTATAGAAACTACGATAAAAACAGAAATGCACTGATAAGTAAATTTAATAGCCTTCCAAATCCATTTTCCTAAAATCTCTAGTGCAGATATCATTTTATCAGCTGCCCATACTAAGAAATGGTAGAACTTAGTAAATATGAATTTAAGGAAGTGTCCAATCGGTTTTAGAATATAACGATAAATAAACAGGCAAATTGGTCGAAGTATTTTATAGAATATGA
>JAIDMV010000109.1 GCA_029050385.1 Anaeroplasmataceae bacterium
TCTCTCCCTGGGGATCCTCCAGCTTCAAAGCATGGAGTAAATGCCAGGAAATAGCTTCCCCCTCACGGTCAGGGTCTGTTGCAAGATAGACTTGACGACCCTCACAGGTTGTTTTCAAGTATTCAACTAACTCCTCTTTATCTTTCATCACTTTGTAATTCGGCTTAAAATCATGTTCAATATCGATTCCAAGACCATCCTTACCAGAAGTTGCAAGATCACAAATATGACCTTTAGAAGAAAGAACTAAATACCCCTTTCCAACATAGGAACCGATTGTTTTAGATTTACTTGGAGATTCAACAATAATAATATTTTGCATTGTTTCCACTTCCTTACCTTTTAAAGTTTAGTTCAAAATTGCTTTCTTGTCAATAGATTTTTTAATAGTTTATGCTCTTTGATAAAAAAGTATTCTCTCTCTTTTATACTAAAAGAAAAGCCTCAAATTTTTATAAAAAAAATTGAGGTCTTATTCTGTCTCATCAAATTGAAATGATAACTGCTTCGAAAAAAATTTAGATACGGGTGCATATGTTTTTCTATGAATTTCACAAGGACCATACTTTTCCAAAGCTTCTAAATGTGCCTTGGTTCCATAGCCCTTATGCTTTTTAAAGCCATAATTAGGATACTTCACATCCATCTTTTCCATATACTCATCACGTGTCACTTTTGCTAATATGCTAGCTGCTGCAACACTAGCGCATCTAGCATCACCATGAATAATGGAATTATGTGGAATTTTTAATTCGCCAAGCGGCATCGCATCAATTAATGCATAATCTGGCTGCATCTTCAATCCACCTATAGCCTCTAGCATACCTTTTTTGGTAGCTTGATAGATATTCAACTCATCTACATCCTTTTCACTAATAAAAACAATTTTATAATCTATCGCATTCTTTATAATAATTTTATACAATTCTTCTCTTTTTTTAGCTGAAATCTGTTTAGAATCGTTGATTCCTTCAATGCGTAAAAAAGGAGGTAAAATACAAGAGGCAACTACAACAGGACCAGCAAGAGGACCTCGACCAGCTTCATCTACTCCACAAATGAAATGATAGCCTTCATCATATAATTTTTCTTCAAATTCATATAGATTGATCTTCTGGTCGCTCATAACTCATTGCTCCTATCTTCATTCCCCTAAGTTCATTTATAAACATACGATTTGTTCTTTCTAAATCCACAATTCCACCCTTGGAAAGAAAGCCACGACTTTTACCAATTTGCTCTTGCATCGATTCAGAATCACTAATTTCAATTTTATATCTATTTTTCAAATATTCAGGATAATTCTTAGATATATAATCTAAGCTAGCTAAAACAAGTCCATTTAAGTCTAGTATTTCATCCTTAATAGAACCGCACATTGCAAGTTTTAAACCAACATTTTGATCTTCAAATTTTGGCCACAAAATACCTGGTGTATCCAATAAATAAAGTGTATCTGTAATTTTAATCCAAGTTTGGTTTTTAGTTACACCTGGACGATCTCCAACTGTAGTTGCCTTCCTTTTGGCTAAAGTATTGATTAAGGTTGATTTTCCAACATTTGGGATTCCTAGAATCATTGCTTTTATAGTTTTTGAGGTTATCCCTTTGCTTTTTCTTTTTTCAAATACTTCTTTTAATGCAATATTTGCATATTTCAGGATATCCTTTGTATGATATCCTGTAATAGAATCAATATCTAAAGAAATAATACCTTTTGAAGCATAATATTCCATCCAAGCTTTTGTAACAAGAGGATCTGCAAGACTGCTTTTACAAAGCAATATAAATCGTGGTTTGTTTCCTATAATCTCAGAAATCATTGGATTTGTTGATGCATATGGTATTCTTGCATCCTTTAATTCAATAATTAAATCCACTAATTTTACCTTTTCACTTATTTCCCGTTT
>JAIDMV010000011.1 GCA_029050385.1 Anaeroplasmataceae bacterium
GATATAATACATTGAGTTTCATAGAAGACAAACAGCCTTCAAACGCACTTGAACATATTTTGGTAACAGGCATTTCATCTATGTATGAAGGAATCACAAGTTCATCTGGTGCTGCACCATTTAAGCCAGTAATATATACTTCACCTTTTACAATGACATAAGTAAATGCTTCATCATTGGAAAGATTCATAATAGGATTTGCTATACCCGTCGTTTTATAGAAATCTTCAAAAGCAGTTCCTTTATAATAATATATCACACAAGTCTCAGGAATATATCTAAATGCAGTAATCGTGCCACGATCTGTTGAAGAATAACAAGCCATCTTTTCAAGACAAGGGGAAAGTGTAATTTTTTGAAGATTTGTGCATGCATAAAGTGAATCACTTAACGAAATAACAGAAGGTAAGTCTATCTCTGTAAGACCTTCACAATATCCTAAAGCTCTTGAACCAACATATTTCAAATTTGGAACTGAAATGCTTTCCAGAAGTCTTTGCGTATATAATGCAAGTGGTAAAAGTGTTTCTGCACTTGGTAAATCAAGGTGTGTTACAAGCGTATGGGATATGAAATAAGTACCTAAAACTTTAGCTTTAGGAAGATTTACAGAACTAAGTATACTTCCATCTTCCACAGTTCCTGCTAAAGCATCTGTTGAAAGATATAGAGCTTCAGGTAAATTAGCAGAAGCCATCTTGTTATTTCCAAAAAACGCTGAACTTCCTAGATAAACTGCTTTAGGTAAATAAAGAGTTCTTATATCATTCATTTGGAATGCACCTTCACACAAAACTTCTACCTTTGGCAAATTGACTTGAGTAACATATGTGGCATAATTGAAAGCATATGAACTGATAATTTTAACAGAAAGCAAATCTATGCTAGTAAGATGCTTGGGATCTGTATTTCTCATATAAAATGCATAAGCATCTACTATTTCAACTTTACTTAAGGAAATATCACGTAAATTTGCACATTGATAAAATGCATAAGCACCTATCTTAGTGAGCTCAGGAAAATAGTCATCTGTTAAATACATAAATTTAGAACAGCCTTGGAAAGCATAATTTCCTATACTTTTTACATTGAGTGCCTGAACAGTTTCTAAATTTTTACAATCACAGAAGGCGTTGCTTTGGATTTCTGTAACTGTATTTGGTAATACCACATTCACAACCTTTGTTGAAGTAAAGGCGCCTGAACAGATAGTTTTAATCGTAACTCCATCAATGATTTGTGGAACTGTAAGATTTTCAAGTATACCTTGATAATATATTAAACCTTCCGAATCAGAATCCACAATAAAACAATTTTCAAGGTCTTGATTACCAAAACGATAAACAATCTCTTTAGGATTACTATAGGAAACTATTGTGCTTCCCTCGAAAACATAGGCTGCAGCTCTAATCTTTACGGAATGACTAATCCCTATAGGAGATGTATACAATGTGCCATTTTCAGGAGTTGGAAGAGTTCCATCTGTTGTATAATAAATTTTTGCAGTTGTATCTGAATGCGTAATTGTCAAATTAAAAGGCTCTGTACAATCAAGTGTTGTTTGATTAAAAGTAACATCAGATAATAGTTCCGCGTAAATGTATCTAAGATTTACCATTCCATAGCCATAATATTTATCCTTACCTTTATCTCCCAAGTCAATGGCACTATCTTTTAGTAGCTTTTCGACTTGAGAGTGTGTATATTCATTATGTTCAGTAAAAACTAGTGCAGCAGCTGCTGCAACATGGGGAGCAGCCATAGAGGTACCACTCATTGATACTGTACCACCACCCATTCTAGCACTTAAGATTGCACTACCTGGAGCACATACATCAACATAGCTTCCATAGTTGGAATAATAAGGACGATAATAAATACTATTCGCATTAGCAAGTGCTGCTACTGTAACAGCACAGGAAACATTTGCAGGTGAAATATAGGCTGTATCTGTATTCTCATTTCCTGCAGAAACAACAGGTAAGATTCCATAATTATGTGCTTCCGTTATGCTATCTGAATAAAGCTTATTGGATTCTGTAGTTGCAGATCCACCTAAACTCATATTGATGGCTTTTATATTTCTTCCAGTTTTCTTTAAAGATGTTACATATTGAATGCCCAACACTATAGAGGAGGTATAACCTATACCCGACTCATTCATAACTTTAATAGGCAATATCTTTACATTAGAAAGTGTTAAATCTGCAATAATACCTGAAACATGAGTACCATGTCCTTCATCATCTTCATACTCATATACTTTATTATCTGTTTTAGATGTGGAGAAATTTTTTCCACCTGCAGCAATACGATTGGTAAACCATTCATGGTCAGTATCTATACCAGTATCAACAACAGCAACTATAATCTCTGGTAATGTAGACATTGTGCTTTGTAGATGATTGGTGTAATTTCCCACACCCATTGCTTCGGCACCCCAGCTCTTATATGTTGAGCTAAGAGATACGGTACTAGTTTCTGTTTTTGTTTCTTCTACCGTCACTACTTCATCGCTTTCTACATATTCAATGCAGGAAAGACCTTTAAAGTAGCTATACGCATTTGCTGTACTTTGTTCATCACTATATTGAAAAATATGTAAGCCATTATATCCTTCAGCAGATGCAACTGCTCCACAGCTATTTAGATTTCCTTTATACTTGACAATTAATCGCTTTGTTGAAAACTCGCGAGTTAGCGTAACGCTTTGTTCTTCTTCACAAGAGTTTATATTGACTTTATAACCTAAAGATTCTGCAATTGTTTGAATAGGGAAAGCATAGTTACCATTAAAGTATTCTACCTCTTGTGGAAGTATTTCTTCATCGCCATTTTGATTTGAAATTGTATTGTTCTTAATATTTACACGTTTTTCCCCATAATGGAAATTCGTCTCATATTCCGAATGAGTTATACTTACTCCTGTCATACGGGAAAAAGTGGTTCCATCTATCATATAACAGCCATTACGTTCATATAATCCCTCTTTTTTAGAAAAAACAATTTGACCATCTGTTGAACTTGCAAAGTTATCAATAATATTTAAATACTCTTTTTCAAACGTTTCAAAGCTAACATTTTTAGAATTAGATTTTAAACTTAAATCAATTATAGTTATGCAAACAAAACATATACACATTATAAAAAAAGTAAGTATCCATTTCATTTTCTTTCTACTCATTGCAGAAGCCTTCTTTCCTAATAGCATAACTCCCAACTGATTTTAGGCTTTACTAGAAAATGTATCCTTTAAAATCTTATCCATACATTTCCTATCGCACTAAACCTTCAACTATTTGTTATTTAATCTTATCATAAAATGATAAGTTTTTCAATCAAGTGACAAAAAACTTTATCTTTTTAAAAGAAATTCTATAAGAAAAAATCATTCCTAAATGGAATGACCTATTGTTATAAAAAGAATATTATATTATTATGCTTGAACTGAATTAAAATTAGATTTTTAGATGAAACATTTGAAAAGGGTTAATAGTGAAAATCTAACCCTTTGGATTTGCTTTTGTAATTTTTTTATATGCCTTTTTAACATTCTTTCTGCTTGTTTTTTTAAAAAAAGAATCTAATACTCTTTTTGTTTCATCATTTAGAATACTATCATTCATTTTCTGATTATATAAATGTCTTTCTATTCCGAGCACATGTTCATAAGCTTCTTCTTTTTTAAACCAACTAGAAAGGACTGGTAAAAAGTATAGATTTTCCTTCTGTGATCCAAAAATGCCTATAATGAATAATTTCTTTAAGAAAGAATCATACTTCTCTTCATTATGGTTAAAATAATCCTGCATACGTTCAGATAAAATAAAATATAAGGAAGAAGGATTCCCACAATACATAGGGACAAGAAATATGATTTTGTCATAACCATAAAAAGAATCTAATAATTTATAAATATCATCTTGTCTATACTTGCATTCTTCTTTAAAGCATTCATATTCACATTTAGAACAACTATGATAAGCCAAATCTTTAAAAGCGATATAACTATCTTTTTCATTCATTAAATACTTGGCTATAGATTCACAGTTCCCATGATTTCTTGCGCTAAAGGATAAATAAAGTTTGCCCATGTTTTATCTCCTTACTTCTTCTTAATAATTTCTGCAACAATTATATTTCTTTTATTCTTTCTAATTGCCACAATCTTTCTTCTGTTACTTTTTCTAAATCATTATTATACAATAAATTTATTACTTTTATGGCATAATCACTAGCAACCATAGCATGTTCCTTCATATGTCCACTTGCTACTGCATGCCCAATGACACGAAAAATAGTCTTTGACAATTCATCTGATTGTTCTCTAGCAAGCCTGTGAATCTTAAAACTTATTTGTCTAACGTCATGCATTCTTGCTTTACCTTCTTGCCATAACTCGTTTATATTAAAGCCTTCCTGAATCTCAGGATATTTATAAGTATCTAAATGAGTTAATTCAATGATATGCTTCGCAAGTTCTAAAGACCATTTCGCTAATGCAATTTGGTTTTGAGAAGAATATATTTTATCTATTTCATTTCTAAGCTCATCATTATCCACTATTTTTATTTTCTTAATAGTATGATAATCAAATAATTTATTCCAGTTCATATGTTACAATTCAATATTATATTCCTTACATTTTTCTATTGCCAAATCATGTTCTTGTAAAGCAGCCTTCATATACCAATACTTTGCTTTTTCTAGATTCTTTTCACCACATAAACCTTCTTCATAAATCCAAGCCAAATTACACTCGCCATCTCTATCTCCGTGCTCAGCTGAACGGGTTGTCCAGTATAAAGCTTTTTCTAAGTCCTTTTCTGTACCTATACCTTCAAGGTAAGCAAAGCCCACTTGGCACTCAGCTAAAGCATAACTTGAATCTTTGGCAATGGCTAAATATCCTTCAAACCATTTCTTCATATCTTTTTTCCAGTATTTATTATCTAATTCCAAACTTCTATCCAATTCTTCACATGGTTTATAATAACCCATAATTATTCTCCTTCCTTAT
>JAIDMV010000110.1 GCA_029050385.1 Anaeroplasmataceae bacterium
ATAAAAAAGATATTCAATTTTCGAAATTAAATTTTATAATGGCAATATTTACGGCTTTTGTTTTATTTGGTACAGAATATTTTATTTTGATTACAAACGCTGGCGACACTTTTTTTAAGAACTTAAATTGGGTTGGTTTTATTAGTTTGTCTATAGAGCCAATATCTAAGTATATAGGTAATTTTGAATTTGCTTATATTTTTTATATTATGATAAGTTGTATCTTTAAATACTCCTACAATATGAGTTTATTAAGAAGTATAATAAAGATAAATAAACACCTTATGAGTGGAATCTTACTTGTTATGTTTATCGTGTTATGCTCTGTTTGCTTTTTATTTATTCCGATGACAGATATATTTTTAAAGATAGTTGCAGTGCTAATGTTATGTAGCTTTTTAATTCTATTTTGGTTTATAAAGGAGTGTTACCATGCTAGAAAAACTGAAGAATAATACAGATGTAATTTATAAGGAAACAAAAGCGAATTGCACAATTATCTATCAAGAGCATTTATGTAATATATTGGACTTTATGAAGGATTTATATCCAAGACTTTTAGAAGATAAGTATAGTGACATAGATGAGATTATACCAGGAATCTGTAAGAAGCTAGAATATGATGAAGATGAGATTATACAGCTTATATTTTGTGGACTATTGATATGTGAAAGAAATAAGCAATATTATGTCTTGGATTTATCAAAGGCTCCATCAAGGCAAACTGGAGATTCTATTGCAGAACCTGATAATGTGTTTGGTCCAAGAGATGGTTTTGTTGAGAATTTTAAAGAGAATATAGCACTTATAAGAACACGTGTTAAGGATGACGGATTGAATATTGATACTATAACTGTAGGTAGGAGAAGTAAGACAATATTATCTTTGTTATCTATTCAGGATATTCACAATGAAGAAATGAGAAAAACTATTATCAAGCAATTAGAAGCTATTGATATAGACGCGATTATTTGTATTGAAGATATTATGTCTTATTTTCAGCACAAGCATCTTTTCCCTACCTTTCATTATGTAGGAACACCAGATACTGCTTGCAGGCGTTTATATAATGGAGAGTTTGTATTAGTGATAGAAAGAAACTGTATTGTTATTTGTCTTCCTACAACACTTGCATATTCCTCTAGATTGAAAATTGATGCTTTAAATATTCCTTTGTTTTCCTTTTTTGAGCGATGGTTTGTTATACTTTCTGCTATATTTTCTATCTTTTTCTGTGGAATCTTATCTGCCTTTAGTAGTATACAGATGGATAACTTGTCTCTTACAGTATTATCCACTTTGAAGGTGTCGCAAACAGGTATTTATCTTCCGATTTTTGTAGAGATATTAATTGTTTTAGGTATGTTTGAATTGTATTACCTAATAGGATTTAGGCAAAATAAAGTCACAGTTTCCTCAACTATTGTCCTTATAGGTGGTTTAATTGTAGGACAAAACTTAATATCTTCAGGTATTGCGGGAGTATTTATAATGACAGCTACAGCAATTTGCTTTCTATTATCTTTTGTAGTCAGCTCCAATGTAACAAACATTATTGCAATCAGTCTTGCTAGATTATGTATCTTATTTTCCTCCTTAATTTATGGACTGTTTGGTGTTGTTATTGCAAGTATTTTATTGGCTTGTTTTCTCTATAATCAAAAAACTTTAGGTGTAAGATACTTTTATCCGTTTTTACCATTTGATATAAGAGGAATTCATAAATTCTTTTTATCCTCCTCAAATCTAAAGTTAGATGAAAGGGATCGGCCTTTAAGAGTTAATAATAAAATCAGGAGGCGTATGGAATGAAAAAAATCCTGTGTGGTATTCTTGTTTTTCTCAATTTGATTTTACTTGCAGGCTGTAATAATTATGATATTTCAAAAATTCTTTTTATAGCCAGTGTTGGAATAGAAAAGAAGGAGGATGAATATCAAGGATATTTCTATTTGCCGTTAAGTAGCGATATTGGTAAAACTGAAACTACGGAAAATAAAGGAAAGGGAGAATTTGCTAAAACAACTGGAAAGAATATTCCAGAACTGTTTTATAATTTGCAGAATTCTACATCTTTAGTTATGAATTTAAAGCATGTTTCAAGTATTGTATTAAACAAAGAACTATTGAATGAAGAATTTATTATAG
>JAIDMV010000111.1 GCA_029050385.1 Anaeroplasmataceae bacterium
CCTTATTCCTTTTATGGTAATATTTCTTCATCATTTATCTTTTCAAATTCTACATTACCTGTTGCAAAAAAGATAAAGGATTGCTCGAAAATATTTTCTTTATGAATGGAATACTGTTCCTGTGTAGAGTCAAGATTTTTGAAACCCTCATGTGAAATATTATTCTTTTTTTGGTACGCGCGTTTTTGTCCGAAAATATAAAAATAAGTTTCATCACCATATTTCCGTTTTTGATATTCTTCTATTTCATTCTTGTTAAAATTATGATTCACATACTCTAACTCATCATAAATTGAGAAAGGAACCTGTATACTCACACCAATAGGAGACCGACTTACACAAACACATATCACACGAGAGCACTCTGCTATAGAAAAATAGAAGCCTTCTATAAATCCTCTACCATCATTTATATATCTCATTGGCTTCTTTTCTTCAATCTCTATGCTAAAACATCGTTTTATTGCATAACAAATGAAGCGATTCTTTGCTTTATAATTAGTTATGGGATTTAAGTGTGAGGATGTATAGGTATTTGAAGTTACACCACACTTGGCTTCTGTTTTCATTTCTATATACGTATATAATGCATACGCTTGGAATGTATTTTTGTCTTGGTTTTTCATAAAGTACCTCGCTTGGATTATAGCATAAAGCCTATATCAAGTCAATGAAGCCAAAATATCCCTACTATGTAGAAATATTGCCTTTTTAAAATAATAATATAACAAAAAGGAAAACTTTCGTCTTCCTTTTTAGAATTTATATAAATTGATTTACTTAGCTCCAATATGCAAATGCATCTACATTAAAGCTACCAGTCTTACCTACAATTTTTAGGACATGCTCTCCATTTGAAAGTGCATCTCCAGAATAAATGTAAGCAAGGGATCCTGCCATTTTAACATTTGCTTCATTAAATGAATTATAAAGTGCTTGTGTAATTTGAATGTTGTCATTATTTATACCTGATAGACTAACATCAGAAGCAACAAGCTTTCCATCTATATAGATATCTACTGTACCATATTCATCATTCATATCCGCAAAATATGCAACTCTTGTACCTGTAAAGTGATATTCAACACTGCTACCTGCTTCTGCTGTATAGATGATACCATAATCACATAAAATGTTTTTAGTCCCCCATTCACCTGAGTATAATACATTAGAATCATGAGGAGTAACCATATTTCCTTGTCCAAAAGAAACGCTAGATGCAAATTCAATACTATTCATTGCGAAATAACGTCCATTATCTGTCTTAGTTACAACCAGCTTATAATATCTAATATTCACTTCATCAAAGCTGAATGTCATAACCTTTTTATTTGCTGCAGAATCAGTTTGTTCAGTGATAAGCGTGTAATTATTTCCATCTTTGCTACCATAAATCTTAAAGGATTTTACCATACCATTATTTCCAACCTTACCACTATATCCATTAAAGGTAACACTATTCACTTTGTATTCTGCACCCAAGTCAACAACAAGCTCAAATGGCTTTTCTTCAGTAATAAAATTATCTGTACCACCAATAGAATGATAGAATGTATTTGCATTACCATCAAATAGATTTTCTATAACTAGCTTGTCGTCCCAAGATCCACGATTTACAGAAATAAGCTTTGCTACAGATGCTGGGACCTTTTCTGTAGCTGAATAAGCATAGCTATAATTGCTTTCAAAATGATATTCTGTTTCGAACTTTTTAGCGTTGGCTTGAAGTGTTGCAGCATGTACGCCTACACTTGATAGAGAAATTGCAGATGCATTACTGAATGCTGCAAAGTTTCCATCTGCTTGTTTAGCAGCTATACCAATACCGAAGAAATCCTTCCAATCATAAGTAACTTGAAGTACAACCTTAAAATAAATATACGTATTGCTTTTAGTAAGCTCACGCTCATAATACTCATTATTTACATAAGCAGATCCACTCTTTCTGTCGAAAGTAAATGCCTTTTCCCAAGTTGCACCAGCATCATAAGAAAGATAAAGTGTTCCTTTGCCTCTACCTTTTAGAGTAAAACGATATGTGTTAGGACTAGAAAAATATAAAACACCGTCTAAAGTTTGGATTGTCTTTCCAATCTCTAGGTCTTGATATTTGTTTTCATCATAAGTATCGCCAAGGTAAGTTCTACCTGCACCCCAAATTTGTGTGTTTGTTTCTTGTGTACAAATATTTCTTCTTGTTTCAGTTGTAGCATAATTACCAAAGTCAAAGGATTTAGTTTGTGCATTATATACTGCATTTGAGGCAACTACATTTGCTGCATCTGCATAAGTATATGTAGTTCTATTTAAATCAGTGCTTACACCTTGTTTTAGATTGATTACTAAATCAACATCATCAACAACAAAATCACCATTGTCCTTAGTGATTCCTAAGGTTACTATAAAGTTTCCTGAATAAAGACCATTCTCACCTGATTTTGGAGTGTATTTTACTTTGTTATCTCCAAGATACTCTACTGTACCATTTGCAGGCTGAGTAACATTTTTAACTGTCACAGTAAATCCATCAGGAATAACTAAAGCTTTTGTTGCCCAAGTTCCACTTGCAAAATTATTCTTATTTGTAAAGTCCATTGTAAACTCGCCGGTTCCATAAGAGTATGGTTGAGCAGTTGTTATATATTGTTTATTTCCATCATAAATAATACTTCTACCTACTTGATATAAGGAGGATACAGGAACAAACATAGGATAGTTTTTCTCCTTTACAGCATCAATCGTTGCTTGATTGATTCCTCTACTAGATCCAACACCAAGATGAAGTACATCAGTAAAATAATATGTCATATCCATATGTGTAGCATTTACAAGGTTATTATAGTAAACAATAGAACCACTATCCTTACCACCCTTAGCTGATGCTACAAACATATCTTGACCAATATTATGAATTAAAGTTGCATATACTGATAAATCCTCACGAATACTGCCGTTTGCACCTAAGGTTAAAAGCTCACCTAATGCTTTAGAAGGATCGGTAAATCTGTTCCAGCTTCCATTACCCCAATTCGTAGCAGCAGTTCTACTTTGTGATATACGTGTATAAAGAGAGTATGAAACAAGTGTAACTGCATTATTTCCAACTTCACCACTATTTTTAAGACCATATCCTTGCCAGCAGTGATTATATTCATGCATTGTACCCCAGCTACCACTGTTTACAAATCGATTATAATTTAGAGCTTCAGCAAGCCAGCTTGGAGGGCAAACCACACCATTTCTACCAGGGTTAGCAAATGCCGCACCTGCTGCTATATAACAGTCACCAATGATATATACAGGAGCACTTGCGCCGGATAAGCCATTCCATCTTACGCGAGTAGAAACCTCCGCAATCTTATCCCATAAAACAGCGGCATCTGAACAGTTCTCATAAGTGAAATCCTTAAGGGCAAGTCCGTTTGAAGATGCATATTTGTGAGTTGTAAAACGAACAGAATCATACACCTCTAAATCAAAATAGGGAGCAGTTGAAGCTTTATTAAACTCATACTCTTCAGGAGTAGTTACACCTAAAATAAAATGCTGATATTTTACTGCACCAGAAATTGTTACAGAAATTTTAAGCTCAGTAGTATTCTTTATTGGTCTAAAATAAATTGGTCCACCTAAGAAAGAACCTACATAGAATGTAACAGTATCTCCATCCTTATATACAGCACCAGTTTTATCATTATATTGGAATATACTAAGTATATCAGGCATACGATTTAAGCCGTTTCCTTTGATACCATTTCCTGAAGTTTCCATAGAAACATGCTGATAAAGGTTATAGTTTTGTCCTATAAGAACTCTAAGTCCACCTGCAGCTAGATAATCACTTAAAGACATTTCAAATTTGATTACCTCTCCTGCTGGTGCATATAAACCAGTAATTGTAGTAGATTCAAGCTTTGGATGCGTCAAAGCTGTGATTTTTTTAACAATACGAGGCTCATCATCAGATAAACCACCACCAAAATGAGTAAGAGCTGCTGTATGCTTATAAAGCATTCTGTACTTTAAATTGTACTGAGAATTTACAGTTGTAGATCCCTCTTCTAAATCATTTCCTTCTCCAAGACCTGCATCTTGACCACCAGAAATGATCTCACCCTCTGCGTCTTCATTGTCATCCTCAGAGCCTTCTCCAGACCCATAAAGAATACGCTGACCATTCTTTAAAAGATAACCTTCAGAATCAATTGCATTGTAAATACCTAAGGATTTCCAGGATGGTGAAGGTGCAAGTGCATGAGCTTCCTTTATAAGACCGTCTCTTTCTTCTGCAGTAAATCCTTTCAAATTCTTACCATAAGTTGGATATACCTTTACACCATAGGTTTCATGCTCATCCATTACTTCTTTTACAGGCTTTACAATTTTGTCAACGGCACCAAGATACTCGCTCGTTTGAGTAGCACGTGCTGTACCTTTTTCATACCCACCGGTGATTTCAGTAGCATTCCCATTTTTAACATTTTGTGGTCCTGATGGATCAGTAGGCATTGTAGGTCCTGTTGGATTGTGATTATCATTGCCTAGATTGTCATTGTCATTATCATTAGTAGGATCATCCTCATTAGGAACATCATTTTTGCGACAGCTGACAACGCTAAAAGCAAATAACACAACTAAAACGAAAGTGAGTATTGTCAATATTTTCTTCTTTCTTTTCATAAAAATCTACCTCGATATAAAAT
>JAIDMV010000112.1 GCA_029050385.1 Anaeroplasmataceae bacterium
GATAATGGATCTTCTGCTGGACTTATTAATAAGACTTTCATCATAAACAATGTTTTTAAGATTCTCTTTATTGAGGTTGATATCATCTACAATGACTTCTAAATCACCAAAGATAATGGCACTAATAAAGCTTTCCAAAATTTTAGATATAATATCTGCCTTCCAGCTGGACAGATTCTTAAATCCTAAAATAAAGATATCTGTTCCTGTTTTTCCACCTCTTTTAAAGCCCTTATCCAAGTTGAATTCCCCTGAAATGGGTTCATTTTTAACAGAGGATCCAAAATATCCTATACCAATCGTTTTTTCTGTAGTTCCTTCCTGTTTTGCAGAACATAGCTTACATATTCCTTGATATCCTTTTTCTTTTGCTTCTGTTACTGTAGAATAAAAAACTGTATGAAAATAGGAGGTAACAAAGGTTGCGAATTTACCAATACCCTTAGAACCACCACTAGTAGCAGATTTATTGGATAAGCCTGAACCATGAATCATGTAATGCCATGGCGTATTATCTCCACCACTTACACCGACAAGACCTTTAGTGTTAAAATCACTGATTCTAAGACAGGAAATTTTTTCTTTCTTGATTTGCTCAACCATTTTTTCTAGCTGATCAGATATTTTTTGATTGGTTTCCCATGTTTCTTTACATGCCAAGATTTGTTTTTCAATCAGATTAACCTGTGGAATTTCTTCTCTTTTTATAGAAAAGGATTTGAATTCAATTCGAACAGGTCCCTTAGCAGTTTTCATTCTAGCATCTATAGAATTCTGACACAACTCTCTGGCTAAGGATGCGATAGGATCCTTTTTGAATGTTTCCATATCTGAGGTATCTAAACCCTGATCCTGTGTATATCCATTTCCTGGGAATCTCCAAGTATTTTCCATAATCTAAACCTCCTACTACTCTTTTTACATAAATTTAGATTTGTATAGCTTAAAACAAATTATATTATTTAATAATCCACTGCCCTGTTTTATCAGAGCCTACACATTCTAATATATTCTTTTCTTAATTGCAATAATGTTTTTGTTATGCATCGGTAAAATTTACACCGACATTTACATCGACATCAGCTTCATTAACAATTTTAAATATAGTTTATATAA
>JAIDMV010000113.1 GCA_029050385.1 Anaeroplasmataceae bacterium
ATCTAAAGTATTATACAAATCTTCAATAGAAGAATAAGTATTTACAATTTTTGCTGCAGTTTTAGGACCTATTTTATATATACCTTTAATATTATCTGCGGAATCCCCAACTAAGGATTTATAAAAAATATATTTGTCAGGTGTTATTTGTAGTTTAGCATTTAGATATTGTAAATCACAAGCATAACTATTATTTCCGCGATATCGATAAACTGAAACATGATTGTTAATTAAACTGAAAAAATCACTATCCCATGAGGCAATTACAATTTCCATTTGATCTTGGTATTTCTTTGTATAGGTGGCGATATAATCATCCGTTTCGTTATCAGTTATTTCTTTGAAAGGAATATGCAAATACTTTAATGCTTTGTAGATACCTGGTAATTGGGAAAATGGTGTGTCCTCTAATGGGATAGAAGAATAATCAATACGATTGGATTTATAATCTCCATATAATGCACTTCTTGGGTTTTCATGTTCGCCATCAAATAAAACACAGATGTGGGTAGGAGATGTTGCAGTAATAATTTTTCTTAAAGCACCTACAAAGCCTAAGATTCCTTGAATGGGTTTACCTTCTTTATTTATTATACGAGAAGGCATACCATAAAACATTTGAAAAAGTAGATTACTGCCATCTACTAATAATAATCTTTCCATATTAGCTTCTATAAATAATGTTATCAAAATACATAAAGCTAAAGAAGTCTAAAAGCTGTCCTTCCCAGGTTGCTTCACTATGAATTCCAGAATCACTGACTACTAAGCGAACTTTTCCATTTCTTTCTTTTGCAAAATGGTATAAATCAAGGCTGGTATTATAATAAAGCTTTTGGTCATAGGAACCATCTGAAGATTCTCTTTTTCCAACGTATAAAAATAGTTTTATATTTGGATTAAATTTTTTTTCTAAGAAGGTATCAACAGCTTCCTTACAAAGGAAGGTTGCAGTTGAGAAGGCGCCAATTCCTTGGAATACATTATATTGATAGCCTAAGTAGATTGCAGTCATAGCTGCTAAAGAAGAACCATATATAAATCGTGTATTACTTGTAGAATATCTTTTTTCTATGTAAGGAATGATTGTATTTATTAAATCCTCACAGAAATTGTGACAGATGGTTGTATCTTGTTTTTCCCATTCCTTAGATGCTGCATTTGTGATTTTAAATGGTGTATATTCGTTAATTCTACCCATTTCGGATTCTGCATTATAAATGGCTATACCTAAAATTTTACGGTTAGTTATATAAGACATATATCCCATATATTTTGTAGCTCTAATTGCACGATTAAAGGCCGCATGAGAATCCTTAAATGCGTTTTGTCCATCTAAAAAATATATAGAATCGAATTGAATACTTTTATCATAGAATCTAGGTAAAGAGATTTCTATTTTGACCTCTTTTTTACTTTTGGGTAAGTATAGTTTTAAATATTCAATCATTTTGTACCACCTTCTTAAATTTATTATAACTTATTTATAAAAGAATTGCACGAACTTATTTTTCTTTTCATGGATTTAATGTATAATAGAAAAAAGAAAGGTAGGAAGAATTTATGGTAGATGCAATCGTTTATACTTCAAGAAGTGGACATACCTATGTTTACGCAAAAGCCTTAGCAGAAGAATTAAATCTTCCTTTTTATACACGTAAGGAAGCAAAGAAATATTTGCCTACAGGAGCAAGTATTATTTATATGAGTTGGGTAAAAGAGAATATCATTGTGAAGTATAACTCAATGCTTAAATATCATATAGACTCTGTATGTGCAGTAGGAATACTTCCTGCAACTGAGGAACGCCTTGGAATCGTGCGCTATACCAATCAACTTTATGCAAAGTTGTTTTATTTACCAGGAGGAATTCAAAAGAAAAGATTAAGTTTATTTCAAAGAATCACATTAAAATCAATTGAGAATGATTTATCCTTTAAACTGTTAGATAGTGGACTAAAAAAAGAAGATGCATTAGCTTTAGATGCTATCTTACATAACTTAAATTATACAGATTTAAAGACCTTGGAGCCGATTATAAATTTATATAATAAAAAAGATGAATATATTTCTTAATTTTTTTGAATGCTTTCTTGTAATTATAGTTACAATTTGTTAAAATATTATGTTGGGAAAAGGAGTTGATAAAATTGTTAAAATTATTATGGATTAAAATTAAAGAAGCGTTAATGTCAGTACTACCCGTTACCATTATAGTTATGATTTTATATTTTACTCCTTTAGTTAGTTTGACAAATTATGAATTGATTGTTTTTATCGTATCAGCAGTCTTATTAATATTAGGAATAGGATTATTTAACTTGGGTGCAGACATGGCAATGCAGCCTATGGGAGAACAAGTTGGTGCTTCTTTGATGAAGTCGAAGAAGGTTAAAATCATTGTCTTAGTTTGTTTTGTTATGGGCGTTCTAATCACCATAGCAGAACCTGATTTATCTGTATTAGCTAGCCAAGTTTCCGAAGTAATTAATTCAGTAGTTTTAATGGCCTCAGTTGGTGTAGGCGTTGGATTGTTTTTAGTGCTTGCTATATTGAAGATTATTTTTAAGAAAGACTTATCCTTAATGTTAATGTTTTTCTATATGCTGATGTTCGCATTTGTTGGATTAGTTATTTTAAGTGGGAATGGTAGTTTCTTATCCTTAGCCTTTGATTCTGGTGGTGTTACAACAGGTCCTATCACAGTACCATTTATTATGGCACTTGGTGTAGGTGTTGCTGCAACTATCGGTGGAAGAAATGCGAGTGAGAATAGCTTTGGTTTAATTGCGTTATGTTCCGTTGGGCCAATTCTAGCGATTCTTATTTTGGGAGCCACGATGAAGGGAGATATTCCTTATGCTGATCCTGACTATAAGGTTGATTTAGATTTCTGGGGAGGCTTATTCAAAACTTTAGGAAGTGTTTCTAAAGAAGTTATTATAGCACTTAGTTTGATTGTAGTCTTCTTTATGATTATTGAGTTAATCTTTATTAAATTGCCAAAGAAGAAGTTGATTCAGATTGCCATTGGTATTGCATATACCTTTGTGGGATTGGTTATATTTTTGACTTCTGTAAATATTGGGTTTTTACCAATTGGTTATAAGATGGGAAAATGTATTGCTGAGTTCCATCCTGCATATTTGATTGTGTTCGGATTTATTTTAGGCTTTGTTGTAGTTTTAGCCGAGCCTGCTGTTCATGTTTTAAATAAGCAAGTTGAAGAGATTACCAATGGTGGTGTTTCTAAGAGAGCCATGCTAATTGCTTTAGCAGTAGGAGTAGGTATTTCCATTGGATTATCTATGATTCGTCTGGTATTTGATTTCTCAATATTGTTTTATATTATTCCAGGATATTTCATATCATTAGGTTTATCGTTCTTTGTTCCAAAGATGTATACAGCAATTGCCTTTGACTCAGGTGGTGTTGCTTCTGGTCCTTTGACCTCAAGCTTTATCTTACCTTTTGCAATAGGAGCTTGTGTATCAATATATGATGGACCTACAAAGGTTTTAAATGATGCCTTTGGAATTGTTGCGATGGTTGCAATGACACCACTTATAACCATTCAGCTTTTAGGCTTTAAGGCAGTATTTGTAAAGCAGATGAAGGAAAAGACGAGAATGAAGAAAATCATCAGTGCTGATGATGAACAAATCATTCGTTTTATGTAGGTGATACTATGTCAGAAACAAAAACAGTAAAGAAAAAAGAAAAAAAGAATCCTGTCGCTAAAAAAGAAGAAGGTCTAACAGCTCCTAAAAAACTTAAGATATTGGTTACAATCGTGGAGCGTTCTAAGGCAGATTTCTACTTAGATACTTTGGAAGGTTATGATGTAAACTTACAAACTGTAATTTATGGAAAAGGAACAGCTCCTACAGAGATGCTTCAGTATTTGGGTTTATCACAGCTTGGTAAGGCAGTTATTTTTAGTGTTGTACAAGAGGATAACATTAAAAGGATTTTAGCAGATTATGAGGATAAATATTTTAAAACAAAAAATGGTAAAGGAATCGCCTTTACCATCCCAATCTCATCAGTGATTGGAGTTATGGTCTATAAATTTTTAAGTTATAGCGCAGAAGGAGCAAGGAGTGAATAATATGGGACAATTTGAAGTTATATTTTGTATCGTAGATGCTGGCTTTTCAGATAGTGTTATGTCAGCAGCAAGAGAATGTGGTGCTAGAGGTGGTACGGTTTTAAATGCTCGTGGTACTGCAAAAGAGGATGCTGAAAAACTATTTAATATTTCTATTCAGCCAGAAAAGGAAATTGTTCTTATTTTAGCAAACAATGATATTAAGGATAATATTCTTCACGCAATTTATAAGAATGTAGGTTTAAATACTTCAGCACAAGGAATTGCATTTAGCTTGCCAGTAGATGAGGTTGTAGGACTTACAACTCCAGTCGTAAAGCCTGAAGAAAAAACAACTACAGAAGAATAAGCCAACTCTAGTTGGCTTTTTTCTTTTGAAATCTTAATACAGCTTTAAATAATCCTCTACTCCATAGAATAATGCATATGCAATTTTATATTGATATTCTTCAGTTTGTAAAAGATGAAGTTCTTCTTTGTTAGACATAAATCCGCATTCAATAATACACAAAGGAATAGTGACCTTATTTAATAGAAATATATTGTCACGTTTGACGATTTTTCGATCTGTATTTTTTAAATAGTTACAGAGACTAGTTTGCATCGTTTCTGCAAGAAGTTGATTATTTGGATTTGTTTTACTATAAAAAACTTGAGCTCCATGATATTTTTCTATACTAAATTTGTTTAAGTGGATAGATAAAGCTAAAGAAGCGTTAGATGTATTTATTTTTTTAACACGATTTAACATATCCTCCCTTTTTACAAAATCACCATCACTTAAATCCTCATCTGTTTCTCTAGTTAAAATAACCTTTATAGAATTATTCTCAAATACCTCTTTAATTTTTTTAGATATTTCTAATGTTAGATTCGATTCTTTAACTTCACCAATCGATGCTCCTCCATCCATTCCACCATGACCTGGATCAATGTATACAACTAAAGGATCTGCCTCTGCAAATATTTTCGTTGTAAAAATTACAAAGGCTATACACAATAATAA
>JAIDMV010000114.1 GCA_029050385.1 Anaeroplasmataceae bacterium
AAATAGTTTATAAGTTATCCACATTAATAAAAAAATTTTTAACATTTTTCTCAAAAAATTTTTGTATAAAAAAAGTGTTCTTCTTATAATAAAAAAAATTAGTAAAAAATGTTTGACAACCCTATTCTTTTTTGTTAGAATATTATAGCGTGGTTTCGTAAGAAAGGTAGGTATGAAAATATGAAAAGAACTTATCAACCTAATAGACGTAAAAGAAAAGTTACTCATGGTTTCCGTGCTAGAATGGCTACTAAGAATGGTCGTAAAGTTTTAGCTCGTAGACGTAAAAAAGGTAGAAAACAATTAACTGTATAATTTTATAATAAATATTGACAAAACATGTACAACCAGAACAATATATAGGGATTTTTGGTTGTACTTTTTGTTTATTATAAGAAATCTGCAGGGTATAATCTATGAAAAAACAATATCGCGTAAAGAAAAGTAAGGAAATAGAAGAAATTTTAAAGAATCATCATTTTTCGAGCAATCCTTACTTTACAATTTATATAAAAGAACAACACGAAACCAACCATTTTCGTTATGCGATGAGTGTCGGAAAAAAAATAGGTAATGCTGTAGTAAGAAATCATTTGAAACGTCAAATTAGAGCGGTGGTTAGAACTCTTAATGTGCTTCCTACTGTGGACGTTTTTATCGTTGCTAGAGGAAAAGTTGTAGATTTAGATTTTCAAGGAATTGAAAAAGAATTAAAACATCTTTTTCAAAAGCAAAAATTACTTGTGAAAGGAGAAAAAAATGATTCAATTTTTAAATAGACATAAGCATAAGCTTATGATGCTCGGATTTTTATTCGTTTTACTTCTAGGTTTAACGAGTTGTAGAACAAATTCCAATAGCTGGACAAATAGACCTTATGTAGATAACTGGGCAGGATATTCACAGGACTTTCGATTTGATTCTTCATGGGAGGCAATGTGGGGATGGCCAGTATCCATTTTATCTTGGCCAATTGCTTGGATTTGTTCGCACATTGGTAAAGGCTTAGGAAATTCTTTCTTTTGGGGTATATTATTTACTACGCTGATTGTTAGAACTATAGCATGGCCAATTTATTCTAAACAAAATAGTATGAGTTTGAAAATGACTTTGATGCAGCCAGAAATGAATCGAATTCAAAGAAAGTATGGAAATCGTAAGGATCCTCAATCTCAACAACAAATGCAAATGGAAATGATGAAACTTTATAAAAAATATAAGATGAATCCGTTAGGATGTATCTTACCAATGTTTATCCAATTTCCAATTTTTATGGCAATGTATGAGGTTGTAAGACGTATTAATGCAACTTCAACAATAAATGTAAATGGAGTAGATGTTATACAATATGGTACATTTGCCTTACAAAATACAAAACTATTTAATTTCTTTGAGTTAAATACATCTTTCTTTGATGCAACAGCAATTCAAGATAAGATTTTTGCGGTAGTACTTGCTGTAGCTTTTGGTGCATTGACAATATTATCTCAAAAACTAGCACAAAGAAAGCCAAAATATATAAAGGATTATAAGAATCCGAGAGCTACAAATTCTCAACAAGATCAACAACAAAAACAAATGAAGATGATGAGTTATGTAATGACAATTATGTTCGTGTTTATGTCATTATCTTCCACATCCTTAGCTTTATATTGGTTAATCGGTGCTATTTATCAAATATTCCAAAGTTTTGTAGGACGTAAATTGAATGAAATTAATTATTATAAGGCTCAAAAAAAGAGTACTGTAATATAGGAGAGGTGTATTATGCAAAAGAAAGTAGAAATCGTTGCAAAAACAACAGAAGAGGCCTTAGAAGAGGCAGTAAAAAAATTACATCTATCAAGTGATAAAATATTTATTAATGTTTTAGGAGAATTACCAGAGGGATTAAATTGTGAAGCTTTAGTAGATGTTAACTTAGCATTAGAGGGAAAAAAATATTTAGAAAATATTTTAAGAACACTAAATGTTGGATATCAAATTGAAGCTAGAACTGTGGGCGATTCTCAGATTTATTTTAATATTGATAGTAATGAAAATCCTTTATTAATAGGAGTAAAAGGCAAAACATTAGATGCTTTACAAATTCTTGTGCGTACCTTAATTTCAACTTACACTAAAGAAAAAATTGTTTCAACTCTAGATATTGGAGCTTATAAAAGCAATCGAGCTCATCAATTAGAAATACTTGCAACTAAAACCGCTAAAGAGGTTGCAAAAACAAAAATTAGTGTTAAATTAAAACCAATGAATTCATATGAAAGACGTGTAATTCATGAAAAATTAAGTGAATGGCGCGACGTTTATACTGAGTCAGAAGGCGAAGGAGAAACACGTGCAATAGTGATTAAACCAAAGAACGTTTAATCATATAAAATAATAAAATGATAAAAGCCAAAATATGTTGAAAAATCAATGTATTTTGGCTTTTATTGTTATTTCAATATTAGGATTTTATTTTGTGTTTTGATAAGGATAATAGTAATTGATTTCTTCATCAAATGTTACATAATTTAAGTAAATTGTTAGTAACAAATAACGCATATTATTAGATGGGTCAGAAATAATAATGTGATCTTTTCCTGCAGCTTCTAGTTTTCCTTTGAAAATCTTAGAACCCCATTGTGAATTTTCAAAATTCATGTAAACAGAAACCATTTTACCTAGATTTAAACGTAAAATATTTTCAATATAGGATTGTTCGTCAGACATATCAGTGGTTTGTTGTTGAAATGGATAATATCCGCCAGTATAGCCTCCACCGTAATAGCCATATGGATTTGGATTTGGGTAAAAATAATTCATTTGTTTTTTCCTTTCTTAATAACAATTTTCGTTTTCACTTGGAGCATAGAAGCAATGTTGTTTATAGGTTCCGCTATGCTGTTGATTCCACCATGTTTTTCTACATTCGGATCCATGAGGATTGTAGAACCATAATGCATGGGTGGCAGGAGGGAATTTTTCTCCCTCTAAAATACGTTTTGCTAGTTTTTTATCTACAGATCTTGCTGCTTGATAAAAATAACCTTTAGATGTTGCTTCAAATCCTCCAGGCTTTTGCATTACTGCCTTTTCAACTGTATTAATTTTCTTAAAATCTAGGCAGTTTGCGACTGCACGATTTACACAAACATTACCGACTAATAACATGCCTTTTTGGCCTTCTCCCTCTGCCTCTGCTCGCATTAATCTTGCTAGTAGCTGTAGTTCTTTATCGGTATAAGCTATTCTTGCCAGTTGAATCACTCCTTACATCTAAACATTATGATATTTAGTTAAAAAATATAACTTGAAATAAAAAATATTTACGAAAGAATTGACATTTTAAAGATTTGTTATAAAATAGGAATATATAATTAAAATCTGTGATGAGGATTGTTCTATTAACCATTGTTTTTAGAGAGTCTATGTTAGGTGAAAATAGATAACATATAATAGAATGAAACACCTTTGAGAGATGGAAGAAAATTAAGTAGAACCATACGTGTTTCCGCGTTAAGGATAAAGAGTGCTATAGATATTTATATCTATAGAAATAAGGTGGTACCACGGAAAATTCGTCCTTAGCTTTGGCTAGGGATTTTTATTTTTAAGGAGGAAAATATGAGAACAAAAGTAAAACAATTATTTAGAAAATCACAAGAATTACAAAATCAAGAAGTAACTATAATGGGTTGGGTAAGAACAAATAGAGCCCAAGCTCAATTTGGTTTTTTAAATATAAATGATGGTACATATTTTGATAATCTTCAGGTTGTTTATGATGAGAAATTAAGCAACTTTGAAGAAATATCCAAATACCGTGTTGGAATGTCTGTAAAGGTCGTTGGTAAGGTTGTTTTAACACCTGAAATGAAGCAGCCTCTAGAGATACACGCAACAAGCGTAGAGATGTTAGGAGATTGTCCTGAAACTTATCCAATTCAACCAAAACGTCATACAAGAGAATTCTTAAGAGATGTGGCTCATTTAAGACCAAGAACAAATTTGTTTAGTGCGGTTTTTAGAATCAGAAGTGTTGCTGCTATGGCCATCCATAAGTATTTTCAGGATAACGGATATTTGTATGTCCATACACCATTAATTACATGTGCAGATTGTGAAGGGTCTGATCAAATGTTTAAGATTTCAACTTTAAATTTCAATAATTTACCTTTGGAAGATGGAAAAGTTGATTTTTCTAAGGATTTGTTTGGAAAGCAAGCTTTTATTACAGGCTCTGGACAATTGCATGGTGAAACTTTTGCTATGGCATTTAGTGATATTTACACTTTTGGACCAACCTTTAGAACAGAAAATTCTAACACAAAAACGCATGCAAATGAATTTTGGATGATAGAACCTGAAATGGCATTTTGTGATTTGGAAGGATTAATGGATATTGAAGAGGAAATGCTTAAGTTTGTTGTGGATTATGTTTTAAAAGAGTGTCCATTAGAAATCCAATTTTGTGATCAATTTGTAGCCAAAGGCTTAAAACAAAAATTAACAGATTTATTACAATCTAAATTTGTAAGAATTTCTCATCATGATGTCATCGATATATTAAAAAATGCTGAAGTAAAATGGGAGTTCTTGCCAAGTTATGAAGACGATATTGCAAAAGAACATGAAAAATATATTACAGAGCATTTCAATGGTCCAGTATTTATTACAAATTGGCCAAAAGACATTAAAGCTTATTATATGAAGTTGAATCCAGATGGAAAAACTGTTGCTGCAGTAGATTTGGTAGTTCCACAAGCTGGAGAATTAATGGGTGGTTCTCAAAGAGAAGAGGATTTAGAAAAGCTTCTTGCTCGTATGAAAGAATTACATATTGATCAGGAAGGAATTGATTGGTATTTAGATACAAGAAGATTTGGTGGATGTGTCCATTCTGGCTTTGGTATGGGATTTGAAAGACTTGTAATGTATTTGACGGGAGTAGAGAATATTCGTGATGTTATTCCATTCCCTAGAACCCCTAAAAATTGTGAATTTTAGTTTAGATTTAGAAAGTTCTTTCTTAAGAAAGGGCTTTTTTTTCGTCTAAAAATTACAATTTGTTTTTTTATTCTAAAATTTTATAAAAAAACCTTGGTACTGTATCTTATACACATATCCGAGC
>JAIDMV010000115.1 GCA_029050385.1 Anaeroplasmataceae bacterium
GTCTTCAATCTCTAACCGGATTGGATGATAGTGCTATGTAGGCTATATCTAAGGGTGCTATTGATATGAGTAAGGAGTTTAAGAGTATATTGGGAAGTTGTAAGAATTTAAATCATTTAATAAAAGATAAGTTTGCGTATTTTGGTAAAATAACATATGACTACTCAAATGAAATAAAAAACTATAATAATACGATTGTACTTACTAAAGAACGAGAAAATCATATTTTAGAAAGACATCCTGAAATGAAGATATATATTTCTGAACTCATAGAATATATTAATTCGCCTGATGTGATTCTTTCGGATAAAAAATATAATGACACTAAAAATATTATTAAATATGTAGAAGAAAAAAGCTTTATATTTATTACAGTGAAATTTGCTAAACCTGATGATTTAGTTCTATCATCTATTATATCTGCTAGATATCAAATTATTAGAAAAAACAAAAAAAGATAACTTCATTGCTGGAAGTCTACCCAGCGTCTCCCTCTATGCGTAGGCATAGTAGTAAGGCATAGTTGACTCTAGGTCCTAAGACCAATTCACTACCTAATGAAGTTATCCTTTATTAATTATATTTTATCACAAATACAAAAAAAGTCAATAAATGCAAATCAAATATAAAGTAAACTTCTATGTTTTAAGAAGAGAGCCAATGTGTTTGTCTCAAATTAAAGCAGTCTTTCATATATTAAAATAGGCATAATACTTAGATTGAGATAATAAGTATTAAGGTACTATTGTATTTGGGAGAGGTAAAAATGTGTGGAATTGTTGGATATATTGGAAAGTTTAATGCTTTAGAGGCAGTAATAGAGGGTCTTAAAAAATTAGAATATCGAGGATATGATTCAGCAGGAGTAGCTTATAAAAAAGACGATGACATCAAGATTTGTAAAGAAAAGGGAAGGGTCTTTGATTTGAAAAAATGTATTGTGGATATAGATTCTCCCTTAGCTATTGGGCATACACGGTGGGCTACACATGGAGAACCAAATCAAAGGAATGCACATCCCCATTCTTCTATGACGGGACGATTTGTGATTGTACACAATGGCATTGTAGAAAACTATCAAAAATTAAAATTTGAATATTTAAACGATTATAGTTTTTCAAGTGAAACAGATACAGAAATTATTGCAGATTTAATTGAGTATTTTTCTAACACTTTAAGTGTAGAAGAATCTATACGCAAAACAATGAGCTTGATAGAGGGGTCTTATGCTTGTTTAATTATAGATAAAAAACATCCTAATCATGTTTACTGCATGAAGGATAAAAGTCCACTTTTAGTTGGAAAGGGAAAAGATGGAATATCATTTTCTTCAGATATTACAGGATTAATTGATTATGCAGAAGAATATATGCCTTTAGAGGATAAGACCTTTGGCATCATTGATTCTGAGGATGTTTATTTACAGGATATGATAGGTCTGCCAATTGAGAATAGATTTCAAAAAATGGCTATCCATAAGGAAGAAATTGATAAGCAAACCTTTGATCATTTTATGCTAAAGGAAATTTATGAACAACCCATGATGATTCGGAATTTAATCCATCATTATTTTTCTGGGGAAGAAGTAAAGATTTCTCCTAAGCTAATTCATCATATAAGACAGAGTGATAAAATTAATTTTGTTGCTTGTGGATCTTCTATGTACGCTTCTTATTTTGCAAAATACTATTTTGAAAAACTCTGCGGAATACCTTGTGAAGTGTTTTGTGCTTCTGAACTTGTGTATTCCACACCTCTGATATCTAAGCGTCCATTCTTTATCTTTTTTTCCCAAAGTGGAGAAACAGCAGATTTGCTTGCAGTAATGAAAAAGGTAAAAAAACAAAAACATCCAATTCTTACGATAACAAATACGATAGAATCAAGTATGGTAAGATTGTCTGATTACCATTTAAACATTTATGCAGGAAAAGAAATTGCCGTTGCGTCTACAAAGGCTTATACCGCAATGCTTGTCACGTCCACCATTCTAGCAAGAGCTGTCAGCAAAACCAAAACAAATCTAAAAAACAATTTAAAGGCTGTAAGTTTAGCAATGGAAAAGGTACTGGAAAACAAAGAGGTTTGCAGAGGGATTGCCAAATCCATTATCAATCAAGAGGAATTATTTTATATCGGTAGAGGTATAGATTACTGGACCGCATTAGAGGCTTCTTTAAAACTAAAGGAAATCGCCTATATTCATACAGAAGCTTTTTCTTCGGGAGAACTTAAGCATGGACCGATTGCTTTAATTACCAAAAATACGCCTGTAATTGCGATTATTACCCAAGAAGGTACGAATCGTATTACTAGAAGCAATTTAGCAGAAACTGAATCACGTGGTGCTAAAACCTATGTCATTGCCTCTAAAAGTTTATCTACACCTAGTGATGATGTGATTATCCCTAATGTTGCACATTATTTGTCTCCCTTAGTAAGTGTTTTGGTTGTTCAGCTCATTGCCTATTATGCTGCAGTGTTCAAACAAAACGATGTAGACAAACCGAAAAATCTTGCGAAGAGCGTAACGGTAGAATAAAAAAGTTCTAAAATAAAAGATAACTTTATAAAATATAATAGTAATAGGAATGCCCTATTCAAAGTGGTTTGAATGAGGGCTTTTTTTCTTAAAGGAGGAACTATGCAAAAACAAATAGATGAATTAGTAAAAGAATACGGAACTAGTATTTCTAATGGATTAAATACAATAAGTGTTACGAAGAATCGTAAGGCGTATGGTGAAAATAAGATTAAAGAGAAGAAGAAAACAAATATCTTTGTAAAGTTCTTAAAAAGCTTTAAGGATAGCTTGATTCTAATCCTTATGGCATCCGCTATTATCTCTGTGATTTTAGATCCAACTGAATATGTAGATAGTATCATCATTTTAGTGGTGGTGTTTTTTAATTCTGTTTTGGGTGTTGTTCAAGAAACAAAAGCGGAGCGTAGCTTAGAAGCATTAAAAAAGATGTCATCTCCTACTAGTAAAGTTATTCGCAATGGACATACTCTTGAAATTCCTTCAGAAGAACTCGTTGTAGGAGATATTATGCTTATAGAAGCAGGTGACCATATTGCAGCAGATGCAAGAATTATAGAAAGCTTTAGCTTAGCTGTAGATGAGTCAGCCTTGACAGGAGAGTCTTTACCAGTTCATAAGGATGCAAATTCAATTTCAAAAAGTAATGCTTCCTTAGGAGATCAAAAAAATATGGTCTTTTCCTCTACCTATATTACAAGTGGCAAGGCTAAGGTTTTAGTTACACAGGTTGGAATGCATTCAGAAATGGGAAAGATTGCAGGAATGCTAAATGAACAGGTAGATGCAACTACACCACTTCAGCATAAGCTTTCGTCTGTTGGTAAGGTCATAGGAATTATGGCTTTAGTTATTTGTGCATTAGTTTTTATTTTAGAGATGATTGCCGAATGGAAAAATGGATCTGTTTTATCTAAGGTATGGGTGGATTGTTTTAAAACAGCAATTGCTTTAGCTGTTGCAGCAATACCAGAGGGTTTAGCTACAGTGGTAACTATTGTTCTTGCCATTGGTGTTGGCAAAATGAGTAAAAGAAATGCAATTGTAAAAAGGTTACCTGCTGTAGAAACATTAGGCTCTTGTAGTGTCATTTGTTCTGATAAAACGGGAACACTTACTCAAAATAAAATGATTGTTCAAAAGTTGTATTGTGATGACATAAAGAATTTGAAGTATTTAAGCAAAAAAGATAAAGAGCTTTTAGAATATTTTGCAATTTGCTGTGATGCAGCATTAGAGGAAACTGGTGCTATTGGTGACCCTACAGAGGTGGCATTATTAGAAGCCAATCAAACTTATGGAAATGCATTAGGCAAATTAAACAAGGTTATCGATTTACCATTTGATAGCGAACGTAAGATGATGACGACAGTGATTGAAAAAAATGGAAGCTATCTTGCGATAACGAAAGGCGCATTTGATATCATTATAGAACGTTCTATAAACTCTATAGAAGAAAAGAACAAGGCCAAGAGAGCCAATGAGCATTTGGCAAAGGATGCTCTTCGAGTCCTAGCATTAGGCATTCAAAGCTTTCGAGAGAAACCCTCTTTAGCTATGCTAGAAAAGAAAATGGAGTTTAAAGGTCTAGTTGGTATGATGGATCCTGCAAGACCAGAAGTGAAGGAAGCAATTGAAACTGCCAAAACTGCAGGAATTCGTACGGTTATGGTTACAGGAGACCACATCACTACAGCCACTGCTGTAGCCAAAGAATTGGGAATATTAGATAATAAGCATAAAGCGATAACGGCAATAGAATTAGATAATATGAGCGATGAAAAATTAAATGACACTATAGAAGAATATAGTGTATTTGCAAGAGTTGCACCTAAGGATAAGGTTCGTATTGTAGAAGCTTGGCAAAAAAAAGACGCCATCGTTGCGATGACAGGGGATGGCGTAAATGATGCCCCTGCATTAAAGAAGGCTGATATTGGTTGTGCTATGGGAATTACTGGCACAGACGTTTCTAAGGAAGCTGCAGATATGATTTTAGTTGATGATAATTTTAGTACTATCGTTTCTGCTGTAAAGCAAGGAAGGGGTATTTACGATAATATTAAAAAGTGTGTAAAGTACTTATTATCGTCTAATATTGGTGAGGTATTTGTCATATTTATGGCCTCTTTTATTTCTGCACTTTCTAATATTTCTATGGGAGTTCCCCTTTTACCTATCCATCTTTTATGGATTAATTTAATCACAGATTCCTTACCAGCTTTTGGTATTGGTATGGAAGAGGTAGAAGATTCAATTATGGAAGAACAGCCTAGAGCGAAAAAAGAGGGCTTCTTTGCTCATCATATGTCCATACAAATTTTTATAGAAGGATTTATCATTGGTAGTTCTGCAATTGTTGCCTATTTAATCGGTCATTTCCTTGAACATTCGCATATGCTTGGTCAAACTATGGCATTCTTCACTTTATCTACCTCTCAATTACTCCATGCCTATAATGTGAAATCTAAGCATTCTATCTTTTCTCTTCAAAGCTATAAAAATCATTTTTTAAATTTTGCAATTTTAGTTGGTTTAGCTTTACAATTTGTTGTAGTATATTGTCCAGGAA
>JAIDMV010000116.1 GCA_029050385.1 Anaeroplasmataceae bacterium
TATCTAGCTTAAGCGTTTGCTTAGGCTTTTTCTTTTAGTTTTTGCTTTCTTTTTTTCCTCTGAAGTGATATAATGTATATATATTTTAGACTAAGGAAAGTGAGGAATGGATATGAAGAAAAGAATCATAACAGGAATACTTTTAGGTATTATCCTAGTTCCTTTATTAATTGTACGTTCTTTGTTCCCACTCTTACAGTGTGTAATCACCCTATTTTGTGTAGTTGCTACAGTGGAAATGATTCATATGGTTGAAAAAACAAAGCCTATGAAAATGGGAGTAAAAATCATTGTCATTATTTCAACACTGCTAATTTATTTTGGTATAGTCAATGAAGATCCAGCTTGTAAAAATTCCTTGATTTATCAATTTATGGCAAAGTTTGATTTTAAATTAAGTATTTTGACAACATTAACTTTAGTTTGTGCATTGGTTTTTGCGTGTCAAATATTTGTACATGATTTTGATGCGGCAGATGTCGGACGCTGCTTTATGATTATTTTATATATTTCCTTAGGATTTTCATCCATTACGATACTATTATTTAATGGATTACGCTTTATCATTTTTATGATTTTAATTTCTATATGCACAGATATCTTTGCATTGGTATTTGGTATGAATTTTGGAAAGCATAAGATGTGTCCTACAATATCTCCAAAGAAAACTTGGGAGGGAGCAATTGGTGGTACAGTTGTTGCTGTAATAGTTGGCAGCTTGTTTGCAATTTTCTATCATCATTTTGGTCATTTCTTTGTTATTGGTGCAGAGGTTAAGCCAATCCGTTTCTTTGAGGGTGTATTTGATGTAAATAAAATGCCTACTGTTGCATTAGTATTCTTTATTATATTTTTAAGTATTATGATATCCATAGCTTCTCAGATTGGTGATTTAATATGTTCTAAATTTAAAAGAACTTATGGAATTAAGGACTTTTCCCAGGTTTTTCCAGGACATGGTGGTATATTAGATAGATTTGATTCTGCCCTTTTCGCAAGCATCGTATTCCTATGCTTCCTAACTATCGTAAGAATCGCATTTGATTTACCTGAATTTATGTTCTTAGGATAATTTATGAAATACTTATATATATTAGGAGCTTGTGGCTCAATTGGAACCCAAACCTTAGATGTTGTTAGACAACATAAAGAGGAATACAAGGTTGTGGGGATGAGCGTAGGATCTAATCTAGAGCTTGCAAAAAAATTAATTGAAGAGTTTAAACCAGAGATAGTATGCTTCCGTAAACAGGAGCATATCTTTTCTATTTCCTATAAACCAATTGTCGTTTACGGGGATGAAGGCTTACTTGCTATCTCAAGATATCGTGGGTATAGACACGAATGGCTAGTGAATGCGCTAGTTGGGGTTGCAGGCCTACTGCCTACAGTGACTGCGATAAAAGCACGAAAGTCTATTGCTCTTGCAAACAAGGAAACTTTAGTTGTTGCAGGGGATATTATCAATGAACTTTTAAAGAAATATAAGGTAGAGCTTGTTCCAATTGATTCAGAGCATTCTGCAATATTACAGTGCCTAAGAGGAGAAGAACATCAGGATATTGATAAACTTCTTATTACTGCCAGTGGTGGTTCGTTTAGAAATAAGACAAGAGAAGAATTAGAAAGTGTTACAGTTGAGGATGCGTTAAGACATCCAAATTGGAGTATGGGTCCAAAGATAACCATTGATTCAGCAACGATGATGAATAAGGGATTTGAAGTCATTGAGGCACATTATTTATTTGATATCGATTTTGACCACATAGAAGCAGTATATCATCCAGAAAGTATTGTGCATTCTTTAGTACAATTTAAAGACGGTTCTATCAAAGCCCAACTAGGTGTTTCAGATATGCGAATTCCGATTGCGTATGCCTTAGCTTATCCAACACATCTAAAGGGTGAGGTTGAGAAATTAGATTTAAAAGGATGTTCTCTACATTTTGGTGAATTATCCAAAGACAGATATCCTTGTCTAGGCTATGCCTATGAGGCAGCAAAAAAAGGTGGACTTTATTTAGCTGTCTTAAACGCAAGTAATGAGGCTGCAGTTTATTTATTTTTAAATAAGAAAATATCTTTTTTAGAGATTGAGCATATTATTGAAAAAGAGATATATAATTCGGTTTATGAAAGAAGCTATACCCCTTCTTTAGAAGAGCGTATTACAGTAGGGAAAGAAGTATATTTAAAAATATTAAAAGAATATGGAGAGATAATATGATTTTAGCACTTACAGGAGTACCTTTGGTAATCGTTAGTATTATAGCCTTTATTTTGATTTTAGGTATTATCATCATTATTCATGAAGGAGGCCATTTCTTTTTTGCTAGAAGAGCAGGGATTCTTTGTCATGAATTTTCTATAGGTATGGGACCTGCAATTTATAAAAAGAAGTTTGGTGAAACGACCTTCTGTATCAGAGCCATTCCTATTGGTGGATATGTTTCCATGGCTGGAGAAGAGGTTACAAGTGAGTTGGTTAAGGGTGGCCAGCAAATCGGTCTAAATATCATCGATGGTAAGGTTAGCGAAATTGTAACGATTGAAGATGCTGAAGCTCAGGTTCGTGGTGAGGTAGTGGATTTAGATTTATATGGAAAAGATGGAAATCCTTTATTTATTACAATCAATGATGGCTTTCAAAATCAATACTATGAGGTTTTAAATGATGCCTTTTATGTTTTGAAAAAGGATTCTAAGCTACAGATAACACCATATGATAGAAGCTTTGAATCTAAAACTTTACTTCAAAGATTTTTAACTTTGTTTGCTGGACCTTTGATGAACTTTATTTTAGCAATTATTATCTACCTAATTGTCAGCTTTGCAACAGGAGTTCCAAACTACAATTCGAATGTGGTTGGTTCTGTATCTACAGTGAATTCAAGTATGCTTGTTGAAGAGGATGGAAAGACTACAACACTATTGAAAAAGGGAGATAAAATCCTAGAGGTCAATGGAAAAGCAGTTGCTACTTGGACAGAGATGAGCAAGGAGTTAGATAAGCTATTAGAGAGTGCGACTACAAAAGTTGAATTAAAGGTTGAAAGAAAAAATGAATCAGAGCCTATTACATTAAATCTTGAATGTTATACCTACATTGTATCCTTAGGTATTTCAAATATGCAGGTGAGTTCAGAAGAATTTCCTAGTGGTGTTACAAATGGTGTTCGTTTAGGCGCTATTGGTATCCGTTATTTAGATGATGGTAAAAAGGGAGATTATCCTATTCAATCTGGAGATATCTTAACTAAGATCCGTATGCAGAAGGTTAATTCTACTGAGACCATTGAAGAAGATATTATATCTTGGGATCAGCTGATTGGATTATTTAAAGATGCAGATATTGTGAATGTCCAGTTTGAATATTATTCTTATAAAAAGGGAGGCATTGTTTCTTTAGAGGATTGTGCAATGCTTCAGACCTATGGAAATGATGTTTTAAATAATCAAAGAATTGAAAAGATTGAAGTAAAAGTTGGTTTTTCTCCAATAATGAAATTTGATTTCTTTAGATGTATTGGAAATGCCTTTGTTGATTTTTGGGATGATTTTACTTTAATTTTTAGAACGATAGGCTTACTTATTTTCCCTGGCAGCAGTGGTATTCGTCAGGTTGGTGTAAATGATTTATCCAGCTTTGTTGGTATATTTGATTTAGTGAAAACTTTTGTAGGTTCTGGCTTCTTAACTTTACTTGCATTTATGGCAATGCTATCTGTAAATATCGGAGTGATGAACCTACTTCCAATTCCAGCACTTGATGGTGGAAGAATTGTATTCTTAGGCTATGAGCTAGTTACTCGTAAGAAGCCTAGTAAAAAGGTTGAAAATATTATCAATAATGTTTTCTTTATCCTGCTCATTATTTTGTTTATTTATGTCACCTATAATGATATAGTAAGATTGATACGAAAGGGGTAATCTTTTATGGACTATACAAATCCTATATTGTTTCAGGATTTTTCTGATCCGGATGTTATCCGTAAAGGGGATAATTTTTATATGATTGCATCTAGCTTCAATCATACCCCTGGAGTACCTGTATTGAAGAGTAAAAACTTAGTGAATTGGAAAATGATTGGTTATGTTTTTGATACACTTCCAATGGAACGCTTTAAGGATGTATATCACGGAGAGGGTGCATGGGCACCATCTCTTCGTTTTTATAAGGGAAACTATTATGCTTGTATTCCTTTTCCAGATGAAGGAATTTATGTAAGTACTTGTACAGATATTGAAAAAGGAAACTGGACAAAGCCTTGGTGTCTTATTGAAGGTAAAGGGTTTGAAGATCCATGCCCTATATGGTTAGATGGAAAATGCTATATGGTTTTAGCCTTTGCCAAGAGTCGTGCAGGATTTAACTCTTGTCTAGGATTATATGAGGTTACTCCTGATTTAAAAAAGAAGATATCAGAAACCTATACCATTATTTATGATGGGCATCATATGAATCCTACAATAGAAGGACCAAAGTTCAACACAAGAAATGGTTGGATTTATATAATGGCTCCTGCAGGAAGTGTAAAAACAGGCTGGCAAGTATGCTTAAGAAGTAAAAATATCTATGGACCATATGAACCAAAAGTAGTCTTAATGCAAGGAGACTCTAATGTGAATGGTCCACATCAAGGAGCTCTTATTGAACTAAAAAATGATGAATGGGCGTTTATTCATTTCCAAGATATGAAGTGCTATGGAAGAATTACACATCTAGAGCCTGTCACATGGATTAATGATTGGCCAATCTGTGGAAGAGTTGGAGATGAGCTTTTAGCTGGAACTCCAGTTTCTAAGTATGAATTTCTTGTGGATAAAAAGTCTAGTTTTAAACTGGAGACAAGTGATTTATTCCATAAGGACAAGCTAAACCTTATGTGGCAAACTCCTGCTAATAAGCAATCAGGCTGGTATAAATTAGATAATGGTTTAGTTTTATCCTGTTATCATCATTCTAAAAAAGCAGATTTAGCTTTGAATCAAACCCCGAATTTATTTTTAACAAAGCTTGCCTATCCGTCCTTTAAAACAACTGCCTTCTGTGCTTTAAGATTGGTTGAGGATGGAGATGAGGTTGGACTATGCTATATGGGTAG
>JAIDMV010000117.1 GCA_029050385.1 Anaeroplasmataceae bacterium
ATTGAATCCTTACCAGCAAATACTGAAGTGCCTAAGAACTCACCACGACCATTTAGATCATCTTCAATACGCATTAATTGATTATACTTAGCAACACGGTCTGTACGGCTTGCTGAACCAGTTTTGATTTGACCAGCATTTAAACCAACTACGATATCAGCGATTGTAGTATCTTCAGTTTCTCCTGATCTATGGCTTACGATTGCAGTATATCCAGCACGCTTAGCCATTTCAATAGCATCAAATGTTTCAGTTAAAGTACCAATCTGATTTACCTTAATAAGGATAGCATTAGCAACTCCTAATTCAATACCCTTAGCTAAACGCTTAGTATTTGTAACGAATAGGTCGTCACCAACCAATTGAATCTTAGAACCTAACTTTTCAGTTAAATACTTCCAGCCGCCCCAGTCATCTTCTGCAAGACCATCTTCAATAGTAATGATAGGGAATTTTTCAGTTAGAGGTACATAATACTTATCTACCATATCTTGTGCATTGAATTGACCACCATCAGCCTTTAATGTATATAATCCTGTCTTTGCGTCATAGAATTCAGATGCTGCAACATCGATACCTAAGCAGATATCCTTTCCTGGTTCGAAACCAGCAGCCTTAATAGCTTCAACAACACGCTCAAAAGCTTCAGTGTTGCTGCCAAGCTTAGGTGCATAACCACCCTCATCACCAACGCTAGTTACATAACCGTTAGCCTTTAAAATTTTCTTTAATGCATGGAATACTTCTGCACCCATACGTAATGCTTCCTTAAATGAAGGAGCACCTACTGGTAAAATCATGATTTCTTGGAAATCAATACAGAAATCAGCATGAGCACCACCATTTAAAATATTCATCATTGGTAATGGTAATTGCTTTGCATTTGATCCACCAAAATAATTATATAGTGGCATTCCATAGTAATCAGCAGCTGCACGAGCACAAGCCATAGATACACCTAAAGTTGCGTTAGCACCTAGGTTACCCTTGTTTTCAGTACCATCAATTTCAATCATCTTCTTATCAATAATGATTTGGTTTCTTACATCATAACCAATTAATTGAGGTGCAATAACTTCGTTAACATTAGCTACAGCCTTTGTTGTACCCTTTCCTAGATAACGAGACTTGTCTCCATCACGAAGTTCTAATGCTTCATGTTCACCTGTTGAAGCACCAGAAGGTACTAATGCACGACCAAATGCTCCACTTTCTGTTACAACTTCTACCTCTACTGTTGGATTTCCACGAGAGTCTAATACTTCTCTAGCATAAATGCTTTGAATAAATGGCATAAAATTACATCTCCTTAAATTTATATTTTTGTTGTTTTTTTCTACCAAAGATATTATACAATAT
>JAIDMV010000118.1 GCA_029050385.1 Anaeroplasmataceae bacterium
ATGTGATTAAGAGACAGCTTATAAGAGTATCACACAAGTTAACAAAAAATTCCACAATTGTATATTTTTATCATTGCCAACTATAAACTTAATTATTTAATTGAACCAACAATATCTAAATTTATAGCTATTGTGAAACAACTTCCCTCGTTTGGTTTTGATTCAACTTCTATAGTCCCATGCATCTTATCAATCAACTTTTTTACAATGAATAATCCTAACCCTGAACTTTCTACATCGGTATGGGCTAATGCCCTCTCTTGAGCAAATGGTTCAAATAAATGCTTCTGAAATTCTTCGCTCATTCCATAACCTGTATCCTTTATACTAAAGATGTATGTGGAAGTTTCTTCATTTCTCGGTTGTTCTAATACAGTAAAGAATATTTTTCCTTCAGCTTCTGTGTACTTTATAGCATTAGATAAAAGATTTGTTAGAATCTGAATAAGGTGAAGATCATCTACCAATACTTTGTTGTGAATTAGTTTTATATGTTTTTCAAAGTATATTTTCCTTCGCAGTATTTGAGGTTCAACATTATCTAGACATTGAGTTATAATTTCATCCATATTTCCTATGGTAATATTCATGTCTAATTTACCATCTTTTATTTTAGACAAGTCCGTTACATCTTTAACCAAAGCTAACATATGACGAGAAATGCTAGAAATTTTGTTTAAATACTCTTCTGTTTTATCCAATTGATTTAAACTTTTAGATGCCAACAAGGTATAACCATCTATTGCGTAAATAGGTGTTTTTAAATCATGAATGATTTTGGAAAAATAATCATAGTTCTCTTGTTCTCTTTTCTTTCTTCTTTTTTGTATTGTTAAAATTACTATTAACAATATTATACAAAGCGTAAGAAATCCTATGAGTGGAATGAAAATCCACAATAACAAATCAACATGAACCGAAAGCACTATATACATCTCCTTTTCTTTTCCGCTCTTATTATACCATTTAAAAAGAAAAAGAGGAAATTATTTTAAGAATTTCCCCTTGGAAAGCTATAGAATTGTGATTTTTCCACCCAAAGCCTTAACTCGATTAACTATATCATCATATCCACGCAAAACATAGTCAAAGTTAGAAATTATTGCCTCCTCATCTCCTACCAATGCTAATAATAAAAGTGCAGCACCATGTCTCAAATCGCATGCACTGTAATTTTTAGAATGTATTTTATTTGTGCCTGTAATTTCAGCTTTATTGCCTGTAATCTTACAATCCACTCCACTATCCTTTAAATCGTAATAAATCTGCATCCTCTTTTCAAAAACCGTTTCCTCTATGCGGGATTTACCAATAGTATTTATAGCAAGCACTCCAAATATTGATTGCAAGTCTGTAGGAAAGCCTGGATAAATATCCGTTTTAATTTCTATTTCTTTGCCATAGCTTTTCTTTGCATAGATCTCTGATTCGGTATAAGAAATTTGATACCCTGCATCTTTTAGAATTCTCAAAGGAAGCTCTAAATCTTTCGTGTTCACACGCTTTACAGTTACTTCACCTTTTAACAATCCCAAAACTGCATAAGTCATCGCTTCCATTCGATCTGGAATAACAGTGTGTTTTATTAATTTGAAATCCAATTTAGATTTTTCATATTGTATCACTTCGTCTTTAAGTGTAAGACGATAACCAAGCTTTTGTAAAAAATGTATAACATCTAAACCTTCTGGTTCATATAGCCCATTCTTTATCTCATAATGATTCAATCTAAGTCCAGCAAATATTGTGTTTATGGAAGCTCCTACACTTTTCTTAGTTAGAACCAAACTAGCTTCTTCATTGACTTTCGTTTTAAATATAGTTAAAATATCATCTTCTATAATATATTTAAATCCCAAATCCTCAAATGCTTGAAGATGAACATCTATAGGTCTACTCCCTATTTTACATCCACCTGGCAATAGAATTTCACATTTAGAAAACAACGCTAAAAAAACTCCAATAAAATAATATGAACCACGTATTTTTTTGCATTCTTCTATAAGTAACGGCTTGTATTTTAAATTTGTATTGTCTATAAGCATTGTATGGCCTTTGAAAATAACTTTGCAATCTAAGTATCTAAGAATATTGCAAATATCAAATACGTCACTAATGCGTGGCACATTTCTTAACATAACTTTTCCCTTTGAAAGTAAGCTGGCACATAGTAATGGAATAACAGCATTTTTAGCTCCTGAACAAACAACATTGCCTTTTATGATTGATCCACTTGATACTTTTATATCCATAATGATCACCTAATAAAGCGTATGCTTCATTTGTGATTCTAATGAATTATTTTAAAAATCAATCAAAATAATACTTAACAAAAAAACGAATCCATTCTTCATTTTATAATGACTTTATCTTCTCAATACTTAGACTTGTAGCAGTGGCTAGGTTTGCCTCTGGATTACCACAAGAAAGACCTTATAAAGAAAGAATAAAAAGCGTGATGAGATTCATCAGCACGCTCTGTTCTAACAATCTTCTATCACGCTACATTTTAACTACCAATTATAATTCAAAAACCATAATCTGACTTGGTCCAGTTAATCGCATCGGAAATCCCCATGTTCCATATCCTCTTGTTATAGCCAATGTAAAGTCATTATATCTATGAACTCCATCAGATGGGCTTTGGAATGCTATTAGATTTAAAAAGAAAATCAATATTTCTCCAGGAAAAATTTGTCCATTATGGGTGTGACCGGAGATTTGCAAATCTGCAAGATTTTTTGCATCCCTATAAAATTGAGGTTGATGATCCAATACAATAAGAGGTAGATTGGAATCGCTGATGACCTCATTTAATTCTTTTCTTCCACCACGATAATCAATTCTTCCTACAATACGCACCACATCATTTACGACCACTTCTTCATCTAATAATAATTTAATATTCGTGCCTTCATAAAAGGAGGCAATCTCTTCTAAATTATTCTGCATAAATTCATGGTTTCCTGTTACTGCATAAACTCCATATTTACTTGTTATATTATTCATAGTATTAACAAAGTAAGAATGATCTAGATTTTTTATTTTATTATCAAATACGTCTCCTACAAGAAGTACTATGTCTGGATTTGTTTTATTAATGTTTTTTACCATATTCTTTAATGATAAAAATGATCCTGTCGCCCCATAGTGAATGTCAGAAACAACAGTCACCTTTAGTTTTTCTTCTACTCCTATGTCCATTTTGTGATATGTATATTCGGGGATTTGCGCACCAAGCAGACCCCAAACACATATAAATAAACTCATTACACTTGAAATAAGAATTGAAGATTTACTAACTAAATTAATTTTTGTTTTTCTTATTAAAACAATGATTTTCTTTACGAGAATAACAAAGGCTAAGGATAAAACATAATATATAAAAAATGCCAATTCTATATATCCTATATAAGCTATAAATTCCACAAATTTAATTCCACGCCAAATATAATCTATAACACAGAAAAGTGGAATTGTTCCAAACGATAAGAGTCCAATCATAACTGGAAGCTTTCTTTTGATTTGAAATGTCTTTATTAACATTTTTGCAAGCATAAACCAAATGATATAGTATACTGCTGCACCAACAATTAATATCGCAATTCGCATTGGAATTCTCCTTTCTTCCATATTTATAGTTTGACAATTTTCTGCAAAATTATACTCACATCTTAGTTTTAGAAATTATACCATAAAGAAAGAGGTTATGAAATAGTAATTTCAAAACCTCAATTCATTTTAATATCGTTCTAAGTATTTCTCAATTTCCCAATCCGATACGTGTCTTCTATACTCATTCCACTCATGCTGTTTTGCTTCAAGTAGCTTTGTGGTTATGTGTTCTCCCATTGCTTCTTTTATTATGTTATCCTTCTTGTATTCCTTCATAGCTTCTTCTAAATTTGCAGGTAAGGAATAAACTCCTAGGCTTTCTCTTTCTTCTTCTGTACAGACAAAGAGATTCTCATAAATTGGTTCTACCTCTTTACAATTTCCTTCTATGCCATCTAACCCAGCAGAAAGAATTGCAGAAATAGCTAAATATGGATTGGCTGCCACATCGACACTTCTTACCTCTGTTCTTGTTTTCATACCTCTAGCTGCAGGTATTCTAATCATTGTAGATCTGTTAGAATCGGACCAAGAGATATAACATGGTGCTTCAAATCCGGGTACTATTCTTTTATAAGAGTTTACTATTGGGTTTGTAATCAAACAGAACCCTTTTGCATGATGTAAAATTCCTGAAATCCATTTTCTTGCAGTAACAGATAATCCATTTTCTGTTTTCTCGTCATAAAATGCGTTTTTGCCATCTTTCGTCACTAAAGAACAATTTACATGCATTCCACTTCCATTAATTCCTACAATTGGCTTTGGCATAAAGGTTGCATGAAGTCCATGCCGTCTTGCAATGTTTTTTACAACCAATTTAAATGTTTGGACATTATCACAAGCTTCGACTGCTGAATCAAATTTGAAATTGATTTCGTGTTGTCCTGTTGATACCTCGTGATGCGCGGCCTCAATTGTGAATCCAATGTTTTGTAGTGCCAAAACAATATCCCTTCTACAGTCCTCAGCCGAATCGATAGGTGAAATATCAAAATACCCACCAAAATCGTTAAACTCTAAGGTTGGGTTTCCCTTCTCATCAAGTTTAAATAAAAAGAATTCAGGCTCTACTCCCACATTAAACGAAGTATATCCCATATCCTTCATCTTTTCTAGATTTCTTTTTAATACACCTCGTGGATCTCCTTCAAATGGTTCGTGTTTCCCGTCGTGTCCTGGTCTATAAACATCACAAATAAACCTTGCAACCTTTCCATAGGAATTATCTTCCCAATTTAAAACCAAAAAGGTATCTAAATCAGGATGTAAAAACATATCTGCTTCATAAATTCTTACAAACCCTTCTATTGATGATCCATCAAACATAACAGAGTTATCTAATGCATCTTCTAATCTTGTTATAGGAATTTCAACATTCTTTAGCATTCCCATAATATCTGTAAACTGCATTCTAATATATCTTATATTTTCTTCCTTACATATTCTTCTGATTTCTTCCTTGGTAAATTTCATAGTTCTCCCCTTTATCATTAAAGAATATGTTATAGAGTTCATCAATTATACATCAATTTAAAAATCTCGCAGTGATACTTTTTCTTAAATAAAGTCTAGTTATTATACCACTAATAATTCCTGTCCCTATGGATAAAATACCGATAAATGGTAAATAGTACACAACAGCCTGTGTACCTAACATTAATATAGCCGCAATCACCTGTCCTGTGGCATGGCTAACAGCACCTAATACAGAGACACCAATTGGAGAAAATACTTTGATTCTTGAAAATAAATACATAATTAAAAAAGAAAGTAAGCCTCCACTTAAAGACATAATAAAGGTTGGTGACAAAAAGTTTCCCCTTAATAATCCAACCAACAGAATACGTAAAACATCAACAGCTAATGCCTCATAGGACTTAAATTCATAAAGCATGATTAAAATGATGATATTTGCCAGTCCAAGCTTGACTCCTGGAATTCCAAAATGGATAAAGGACTCTAAAATATTTAATACAATTGCCATAGCAAGAAGCATAGAAATTATGCAAAGTCGTTTCGTCTTATTCATACGCCAACATCAACCCCGCTTCCTTCTATCTGAATGAATACCCTTTGAGGTAAACAAGTAATCGTTTGTCCAGCAGATTTTATTTTTCCTTGATGTACACAAACCTTGTCCTTACAAGTGGATGATTTAACATATACCGTTTCATTTTCTATTACTATTAAAACATTATTTACTTCAAACTCTTGATTTTGTTTAAGATCAGCAACTTCAACTAGCTCTTTATCACAATAAATATAAACCGACAAGTTCTCTTTTTTCTGCAGAGTAAAATACAAAATAAAACTTACTCCTATGATTAAAATTAAACTAGCAATTAAAATGATATCATTTCTAATTTTTTTCATAAGCATTCATACCCAAACTTTTATATACTGTTTTATTTTCTTTAGAAACAATAAAATCTAACCCTTTTTCTTCTAAAAAGGATTTGAGTTCCTCTAACTCCATCGCAAATCCAGCTGTAGAATAAACATCTAAAATCTTAGAATCTTCTCCAATAATACTTAATGTATCATAGATTTGAGCAGGATATCCTGTCATAGGATTAAGTAAATGAGAATATATTTTTCCTTCAATTTCGACATGCTGTTCTTTGATAGAGGATGTAGATATAGCTTTTTCTTTTAAAGATAGCATTTCAAAATAGCCTGTAGATGTAGCCTTTGAAAGTCCAACCGTAAAGTCTTTTCCATTCTTATTGCCTAAAACAATATTAGAAGACCCTGCATTCAATAAATAAGAATGACATTCTATAGAATCCAAGTATTCCTTTGCCTTACTTGTGGCATATCCTTTCGCAACACCGCCTAAATCTATATTTCCTTCTCCAATTAATTTAACATGAAGACCATCTAACTCTAAGCTTGTCTTATTCATAATTACAAGTTCTTCTTGTATTATGCTATCCTCTACTAACTTTTTATCTTCTAAAGAGGATTTCCATAAATGAGATAATCTTCCTATAAAAGGATTAAAGTATCCCTTTGTATCTTTAAGCATATTCACACTGAACTCTAGCATTTCTTTTAGTTCTTCTGTAATATCTGCTTCTCTTTTCAAATTCAAATCATAAACATTGACTTCATTTCTACCTTCTTCAAAGTCATCGGCTACATTCTCATAGGTAAGATAAATATTTTCCACTTTTTTTGCAATTTCTCTCGTGTTTTCTACATTATAAAAAGTTAATGATATTATTGTATCCATTGCATAAAATGTATAGGTTTCTTTTTCTTCTTTTTGTGTACAACCTGTGGCTAAAATAAAAAATAATATAATGACAAAAATATATATTTTTTTCAATTTAACCACTTCCTTTTCTTAAATTATACACTAGAAGATGTATTTTTTCATTATGAAAATATATTTTCATAAGAGAAACCCATTTATTCCTTTTCAATTTTATGATAAAATAGTTAAAAGCGCTTACAAAAGGAAGGATGATTTTATGAAAAAGCTTTTTGCAGCGATAGCGTTTATTTTTTGTTTAATTTTGGTTTCTTGTAAAACAAAAACTACAAATTATAAAATTACCTATCATGATGAGGACTCAATTACAGAAATACAATATAGTCCTAATGAGGTTATACCTAATAAAGATATTTTAGGGAGTTCAAAGGAAGGATATGAATTAGAGGCTTGGTATTTTGATGCTTCCTATTCTTCTATTGTTACTTTTCCTTATACTGTAACTGAAGATAAAGACTTCTGGGCAAAATGGATTCAAATACACACTATAACATTAATGAACGGAACATCTATTATAAAAACAGAGAAAGTAAAAGATGGTCAAACCTTCAGCAATCCAGGAGATCCACAAGCTACAGGAGCTGGTACTTTTAAGGGTTGGTCTTCTAGTAAAGATGAGTATCAACCATTCGACTTTAGTACTAAAATTGAGCAGAATGTAGTATTGTATGCTTTCTTTGAAAAACCAGCACCTTCAACAATAACTGTTTCTTTTATGGATGGAGACACCCTTGTTGAAGCAAAAGAAATTCAAAAAAACACGGCGGTTTCAAAAGCCACAGCACCTACTAAAGCAGAACAAACATTTAAAGGTTGGTCTTCTGATAAGGATGAATATGTAGAATTTGATTTTGAAACAAAGCTTACAGAAAATACTACACTTTATGCATTCTATACAAAAAATACAGTAACTCCTGAAACAATTACTGTTACCTTTAAAAATGGAGATGCTGTCCTTGAAACAAAAGAAATCGAAAAGAATTCTATTGTTTCAAAAATTACAGCTCCTACCCAAACAGGATATACTTTTAAAGGTTGGTCTACAAATGCCAATTCTTTTGTAGAGTTTGATTTTGCAAATAAGGTTGAAAGTGATTTGGTTTTATATGCTTTCTACGAAATCAATTCATATACTATAACTTATAAATATAATGACACAACATACACTACTCAAACTGTAGATTATAATACAGCCACAGAAGCTCCAAAGGCTCCTGTAATTACTGGTTACCTCTTTATTGAATGGTGTACAGATGAGAATTGTGAAACAGCTTATGATTTTACAACTAAAATCACTTCTGACATTACTTTATATGCAAAGCTTGAACCTGTTACTACGCATACACTAACCTTGATTATTGATGGAAAACAAACTCAAGTTCAAATTAATGACAATTTTACAATTGATTTTGTTGAAGTTCCTTTAAGTGAAGGTTATGAAGTTAAAACTTGGTATACTGATGCAAATTATTCAACCCCATTTGATTCAGCAACTAAAATTACTAAAGATACTACACTTTATGGAAAAGCTACAATTAAATCCTATACAGTTACTTTTATAAATGAATCAACTACACTTTCTACAAAAACTGTAGATTATAATACTGTAGTAACTTTTCCATCTGATCCTTCCAAAACAGGATATACCTTTAAAGGCTGGTCAACAAAACAAAATGAATTTGTTGAATTTAATAAAACCTTACCAGTCACTGAAGATTTAACTCTTTATGCACATTATACAATTAATACTTATACTGTTACTTTCAAAGATGGAGAAAAAACATTAAGTACTGCTACTGTTGATTATAATACAACTGTTAAACTTCCAACTCTTTCAAATAAAGCAGGTTACACCTGCAAGGGTTGGTCTACAAGTGCCACTTCTTTTGTAGAGTTTAATGCAAACACAAAAATCACTTCTGATTTTACTATTTATGCATATTATGAGATTCAAACATTTACTGTGAAGTTTTTCGATGGTTCTACAACCATTGCAACAAGAACTGTCAACTACAATTCAACAATATCTATGCCAACCGCTCCTACTAAAATAGGATATACATTCAAGGGTTGGTCTACAAGTGCCACTTCTTTTGTAGAGTTTAATGCAAATACTAAGATTACTTCTAGCATAAGTATTTATGCAATTTATGAAATAAAAACCTTTACTGTAATATTTATGGATGGCTCTAATGAACTTAGTAGAGATACTGTAGACTACAATTCTACTGCAGCAATTCCTTCTGCTCCTACTAAGACAGGATACACATTCAAAGGATGGTATACTGATGCAAATTATTCAACCCCATTTAATATAAATACTAAGATTACTGCAAATAGAACCCTTTATGCATATTATGTTCAGGTATTTACCGTTACATTTAATGTAGAGGGTACAAAGACAACCACTCAAGTAGAAAACGGAAATAAAGTAACAAAACCAGAAAATCCATCAAAAACAGGTTATACTTTTACAGGATGGCATTTAAATTCTTCTGAATTTGATTTTAATACTCCTATCACAGGCAACATAGAGCTTGTTGCAAACTTTGTTAACAATCAAGACGCTCCAATTGAAATTTCAAAGTATAATGGATATAATGAAGGATTATTCTTTGAAGCTTCTCCTGTTCTAGGAGCAAGCCTATCTGATTATACAGTTCAATACAAATTAGCTGAAGATGATGATTCTTCTTGGACGTCAGTAGATCAACAATTGATCCGTGAACAAAACAATAAAATCCGTTGTGATATAATCGGCTTACCAGCAGGTTCATATCAAGTTAAAATTGATGTTACTGGAAAAACAAAAACTCTAGCGTGTGAGGTTTCAGAAGATGATCGTTCTGGATATGCACATTTTAATAATACATCCGGTGTTGGTGCTTACAACAATGATGGAACTCTTAAATCTAATGCAGTAGTTGTTTATGTTACAGATGCAACAAAGAATACTGTAAAGGCCACAATAGGTGGTAAACAATATACAGGTCTTGTAAACATTGTCAAGGCAGCCACAAACCAAAACTCTGCATTAGATATTCGTGTTTTAGGTGAAATTCAAACTACACAATGGAATTTTAAGGAACACGGAACAGGAAACACATCTACACGTCAAAACAATCTTGAAAACACATTTAAATATACAACTGACCCTTCAAATTGGGATGAAACCTCTTCTGGCAATTATTCCAAATTAAATGCTGCAGATATTATTTCTAAAGGAATTAATAGTATGTCTGCTGATGAAGCAAAGGGTATTACAAAGCTTGAAGGCTTAACAAATCAAGTTTTAAGAAATAAAAAAGCAGACAAGGACACAGGCGCTTATGAATACGATTCCTACTATAATATGTTAGATG
>JAIDMV010000119.1 GCA_029050385.1 Anaeroplasmataceae bacterium
CAAAAATAGAGAATGCCAAGTCATTTGCTGATGAAAAGTCGAGTGAACAACAATTAAGCTTCATATTAAGTATAGATGCTAATCATCTATTTGAAGAACATCTTCTCAAAAGTATAGTCAAATCCATTCGCATATATGAAAAGAAGGAAGAAGGAAAAACAGTCAAAATCATCTTAATTGAATATTTTGGAATTGGAGTATTAAAGGAGTTATATTATGACAAGCAAAATAGGAATTTATGCCAGAATTAGTAGAAGTGATAGCTTAGACTTTAATAGTTCTATTGAACATCAAATTGAGGGAATTACAGAGTATTGTAATTCCCAGCATTTTTCTATAACGAAAATCTATAAAGATATTGGCTATAGTGGTAAAAGCTTTGACAGACCAGCATTTAAAGAAATGCTTGAAGATATTGAAGATGGCATCATCAATACGATTATCGTAAAGGATTTATCTCGCTTTGGAAGAAATCATTTAGAAGTAGGCAAATACCTAGAGGAAACCTTTTTAATTAATGATGTAAGGTTTATTGCTATTGATGATGATTATGATAACCAAGGAATCATTGATGAATTTGCAGTATTTAAAAATATCTTTAATGAAATGTATTTAAAGGATATAAGGAAAAAAATTAAAGCAACCTTTGACTATAAATCAAAAACTACGCTTCTAAATTCTAGATTAGGAGCTTTTTACGGATTGAGGCTAGATGAAAACAAAAATCTCATCATTGATGAAGATTCAGCTAAGGTTGTAAAAAGGATATATGATTTATATATTCAAGGGTACACTACTTTACAAATTTCTGAACTTTTAAATGAAGAAAAAATTGTTTCTCCTGGACAATATAGATATAATCAATATAACGACAAATCTGGTTTAAGGAGTACAGAATCTGCCTGGCGGGATTGTTCCATCTATAAGATTTTAACTAATGAGAGCTACACCGGTAAAATTATCAATCGAAAATACATTTATGTAAAAGGAAAAAGAATTTTAAATCCTCATCCTGATATTATAGAAAATGGATTACCAGTCATTATTGAGCCAAGCATATTTCAGCATATTCAAGAAATCAGATCAAGCAGACCTAAGAAAAAAGAAAAAGTATATTGTAGTCCTTTCTTAGATAAGATTCAATGTGGAGATTGTTCTAAAAGTATGAGATATACATATTCTCAAACGATGAATGATTTTTTGTACTATTGTAATAAATGTAGGACAAGAATCTATTTACAGGATTTAACAAGTCTTCTTAAAGAAGATATCTCAAAGCAGCTTTCTACAATTCAAAATAAGGATGTCAAACAATACAAACAATCTCAAATTTCCAAATTAAAAGAAGAAATAAAAAGAGTAGATTTAGAAATGAGAAAAGAGTTTGAAAGTTATACGAAGAATAAAATTAACGAGTCTGCATTTCAAGGTAATGTAAAACAACTGATGTTAAAGAAAGAAGAACTTAACTTAGAAATCAATAATCAAGAAGAAACTATTATTCATTCATTAGGGCATTGTTTAGAAGGCATGAAAATTGATAATACACTAGTTAACAAATTAGTAAAAGAAGTGGTAGTTAAAAATACAG
>JAIDMV010000012.1 GCA_029050385.1 Anaeroplasmataceae bacterium
CTATTATAATATGATAAAAAAAGAAAAGGAGATACTAAAATCTCCTTTGTGATTTAAGCTTTATGAACATCCTTTGCTTGTAGACCTTTATCGCTTTCAGCTACATCAAAGGTAACTTCATCGCCTTCATTTAATGATTTATAACCATCTGCTACAATTGAACTGAAATGAACAAATATTTCTTTGCCTTCTTCAGATATAATAAATCCATAGCCTTTTTCAGCATTAAACCATTTAACCTTACCCTTCATAAGATAACTCCTTTCAAACTTTTCTATATAGAATTATACCTCAAAATCAACTTTCAAGCAAGGTATTTCACCATATTTAGAAGTTTTTTTCCATAATTTGATTTTATTTGCTAGTGAATTCAATATTAAGTTGCGGTATAATAGTTTAAGAAAGGATGATGACATATGAAACAAACTTTATTAAACAATTTTTTAAGATATGTAAAAATAGACACAATGTCAGATGAGGATTCAAATCAAACCCCCTCTACTCAAAAACAGTTTAATCTTGCTAAAGTTCTAGTAGAGGAATTAAAGGAATTAGGTTTAAAGGATATTCATTTATCTGAGAATTGCTTTGTTTACGCAACTCTCCCTTCCAATATTAAAGGAAACAAGGAATCTATTGGATTTATCGCACATATGGATACTATTCCAGGTTTTTCAGGAACAGATGTAAAGCCTAATGTTATTGAAAACTATAACGGAAAAACAATCCCTTTAAAAGGAATTGAACTCAATCCAAAACAATTTCCATTTCTTAAAAATTTAAAGGGGAAAACTTTAATTACAACAGATGGGACAACTGTACTAGGAGCAGATGATAAGGCAGGTATTGCAATCATCATGACCATGCTATCACATTACGTAAAAACAAATGAGCCCCATATTGAAATTCACGTTGCCTTCACTCCAGATGAAGAAACAGGCAGTGGTATTGAGCATTTTGATTTAACTAAATTTCCTTGTTCTTACGCCTATACAATTGATGGTGGAGAATATAATATGATTAACTACGAAAACTTTAATGCTGCTTCTGCTACTATTCAAATTCAAGGACTTGATATTCATCCAGGATCTGCTAAAAATCAAATGAAGAATGCAAGTGAGATAGCAATGGAATTTCATCAAATGCTTCCTAAAGAACAAAAACCTGAATACACAGATCTTTATGAAGGATTTATTCACTTAACTCATATGGAGGGTATTGTTGGAGAGGCAAAGCTTTCCTATATTATTAGAGATCATGATAAAGCTCTATTAGAGAAGAAAAAAACCATATTAAAAGAAGCAACATCTTATATCAATAAAAAATATGGTAAGGATACTGCTAAACTTGAAGTTAAAGATAGTTACTTCAATATGGCAGAAATTATAAAACAAAATCCAGAATGTCTAAATCGTGCAAAACAAGCAATAGAAAGTTTAGGTATTGTTCCTTCTGCTAGTCCTATACGTGGTGGCACAGATGGTGCAAGATTAACCTTTATGGGGCTTCCTACACCAAATCTTGGTACAGGAGGATATAATTGCCATGGAC
>JAIDMV010000120.1 GCA_029050385.1 Anaeroplasmataceae bacterium
ACATATTTCAATATCACAGACTTCCAGTGGATGGACTTACAAACAAATAATCCTATTACAGGAAATACAAAGATTTATGATGAGAATAACAATGAAGTACAAAATAATTACTTAATTGAAACTTATCAAGTACTATTTGGTTTAACTACAGATGAGTCAGCGATTGAACGTGAAATTAGAGAAAATGTTGTACCTTATGATGGAGAACTTCATACATTCATTTTCGAAATGGAAAATAAAGATGACTTCCTAATCTTCTATAAGGTAGGTGGAAAACTAGGTACAGGAAATAACTATGTAATTTCCTCAGATTTCCCTGGTGGTCAGCCTTCATTTAGAGAGGTTGGATATTATCCAGTAAATGTTTCTATTCGTGATCTAGCTAATAAGGAAATTGTAAATGATTTGACTTATGTTCAAATTTATGCTGCAGATCCACATCTTGAACCAGCTGATCTTGACTTTAGATTAGGTAAGGTTTATGATGGTAAGCCAGTAACTAATCCAGAAATGAATTACGATGGTAAGGTTGCAGGAGAAAATATTTTACAATATATCTATTATAAGATTGATGAAAAAGATCCAGATCATCCTATTCAGTTGGCAGATGCTCCAAAAGAAGTAGGTAGATATAAGCTAGTTGTAAAGATTCCTGAAAGAGGTAATTATGCAGCTGCAACATATAGCGAAAGCTTTATCTTCGATATTACACCAAGACATATTAAGGTAGTAATTCCTTCTAACATTGGTAGAAAGCTATATGATGGTATGCCTTGGACTGCTACAATGAATGATACAAACATTGATGGTTCTGGTGATGAGGGCTTAGCACCAAATCAAACAATTCGTACACAAGAATTACGTTTGAACGCCGCAATTGCTAGACAATATAATCCAAATGGTACTGATCATGATTTATTCCAATGGTCTCCATCTGGAACTGATATTTGTAAGATTTACGACGAAAACGGTAGAGAGGTACAATCAAACTATACAGTCGAGTATTCTGGATATGTTGATATTCAACAACGTCAATTTGCATTCGAATTTGACCCACTAGTTTCTAAGTATGATCCTACGAATACACAAGGCTATTTTGTTGCCGTAAAAGTATTAGGTACTTACGATGAAAATGGTAATGTTGTTCCAACATATATCCAAAATGATGATATTCAAATTATATATTCATTTAACAGTGATTTCTCAAATCCTTCTAATACCCCACTTCCTGTAAAGAAGTTAGGTCATACCCTAGTATGGGCTAAGATTATAGATAAGAGTGGAAACATTGCTACAGCTACTACTTATACTATGGTTTACTTATATGAGGATAAGGGTGGAGAAGATGATCCTGATGAACCAATTGATGGACCAACAGATGCAGAGAACGATCCAGAGCATATTAAATTTGAAAAATTCAAGGTTTATGATGCTAAAGAATATCAATGGCCAGAATGGCTTGGCTCAAAAGAAAATAGAACATTTGAACTTAAGTTCTATACTTTAGAGTATTGGAAACAATGTAAAGCAGCTAATGTTGAATTAGACCCAGCTCAAGCTATTTCTCGTCCAATTGATATAGGTGAATATGTATTTGACTATAAAGTTGGTAAGGATACAACGGATCCTGAAGATTTCGATAGAAGATATCAACAAGCATTCCGTGTAAAACCTAAATATGTATCAGCTATTTGGGAAAACTTAATGGTATATATCCCAGATGGTGATGTACAATTAGAAAATCCTACTTTACCTAAAGCAACCTTTATTGATGTAGATGGTAAATTACAGAACCTAGAGGTAGGACCACTTCCAGGATATGTAAGTGAGGGTGTTTATAC
>JAIDMV010000121.1 GCA_029050385.1 Anaeroplasmataceae bacterium
TTTTTCCTTTAAGAGTTAAAACACCAAAGCGAACTAAAAATTTGATTGTAAAGCATAGGAATACCTCTTTTCTCACATTAGAATTATACCAAAAACTTTAATTTTTTCAATGGAAAACTAATGCTTTTCATAGTATAATGAAGCTATACGGAGGTAAAGACGATGACAAACTATGAAGAAATCCTACAAATCCTTCCAGCACTTATAGAAGATAATACATATGATATGACAATTTTATCCAATACAAGTGCTTTATTATTTGAACATTTAAAACAAATTAACTGGGTTGGGTTTTATATAAATAAAAATAATACACTTCTTTTAGGACCCTTTCAAGGAAAGGTAGCATGTACAAGAATTCCTTTTTCAAAAGGCGTATGTGGAGCTTGTGCTACAACATTAAAAACAATCGTGGTTCCAAACGTTCATGAATTTAAAGGACATATCGCTTGTGATAGTGCTTCGAATAGTGAAATCTGTATACCCATCTTAGTTCATAACAAGTTATATGCAATCTTGGATATAGATTCTCCTGTTCTTGGGCGCTTTAACGAACAAGATAAATTATATTTAGAAAAAGTTGCTCAACATTTAAATCATCAGCTTGAAAAGATTTTAGAATAACTCCATAATTTATTTCATCAATTTTGCCAATATTTTTTACGCTTTAGAACTATAGTTCTCTATAAAAATAAAAGAACTTAAAGAATGGTCTTCCTAAAAGACTCCCTTATTAAGCTCTTTTATTTTGTTCACCAATCTAGATTATAAGATTTCATCATACAATTTCAAGTGTTTCACAGAAATATTTTTCTAAATCGCTTTCGAACAAAACTGTTACACCATTTGGCAAAACATAATTATTTTTTAGAGCAACTTGTTTATTTCTATTAAAAGTATTTATTTGTATAAATCCTATTTCTGCACGTCCACCACACAATAAACAAGTTGCATACTTATTTCCAGATGCGTATGTCTTGCTAGAAACTGCGTGTCCTTGTAAAGTTGAAGCCCCACAATTGCAAGTCGCTTTATGTTGTCTTAAATCAATCCAAGAATATGAAGTGTATTGATGAGAATGAGTAATTACTTTATAACATTTAGTGCACTTAACCCAATGTTTATTTCCTAATGAAACCAACTGCTTATAGTCATGGGTACAGCCATTTGCAACCTCCAATTGAAGACTTCCAGATTTAATCGATGACATTGAATCAATTGTATCACAATAAAAACAAACATGTAAATATTTTCCATCTCGTTCAAAATACCTGTTAAAACTATGTGTTGTATGTTTCCCATTAAGAACAGCAATACCTTGAATATCATGATAAGTTATTGCATTATCAATAGTTGAGGTTGTTGTTGTTCTGTTATATCCCATCAGCGTTTTATGCGTGCCTGAAGGTGTATCAGTATCTAAGTCATTCAACCCTAGTAAATGACCCATTTCATGCATTGGTGTATCTACATTTCTACCTGGTCTGTCACCATATTCTGAACTTGAATAATTAATCTTTATTAAAAGTTCTGATGAATAAAATTCCCCAGCAGTTTCACTACCTATACTTTCATATCTA
>JAIDMV010000122.1 GCA_029050385.1 Anaeroplasmataceae bacterium
CTTAAATATTTAATCAAAAAAAATAGAGTAGCTTATCTACTCTATTTTTAAAATTTAAACCATTAAATTGCCCATGTACCATTCTTAAATATCTCTATAGTTTTACCATCATAGGTTTCTGCAGTGATATTTAAATCTTTACTACCAATCATAAAATCAACATGAATCATAGAAGTATTTAAATCTACCTTCTTAATTTCTTCTTCAGATTTTGTTTGATAATTCTTAATACACTCTGTAAATGCTCTACCTAATGCTAGATGACAACAAGCATTCTCATCATATAATGTATTATAGAATAATAAATTTGTTTGATTGATTGGAGAGTCATAAGGCACTAACGCAACCTCTCCTAGCATTGCTGCTCCTTCATCCGTAGAGATAAGTTTTTCTAAAACGTCCTTATATTCAGAATTTTTACAGATAACCTCAACAGCCTTACCATTTTCAAATCTAAATCCAAAATCACTCACTAATACGCCACGAACAGATAAAGGTTTTGTTGCCATAACAACACCATTACATGAAGTTTTTACAGGAGATGTAAAGCATTCTTCTGTAGGCATATTTGGATTATAGAATACACCTGATAATGTGGTTTCTCCACCTGCTAAGAAATTCATATCTGGATGAATATCTATTGTAAAATCTGTACCATTTTTAGACTTATAGGTTAATGTCTTAATCCCTAATGCATTTAACTTGGATGTTTTTTCTGCTAAATTAGTATTATGTTTGTTCCAGTTTTCAATTGGGTCGCCATATACACGAGTTACCTTTAATATAGCATCCCATAATGCTTCCATAGCTTTTTCAGTAGATAGTTTAGGGAATACCTTCTTTGCCCACTTTTCTCCAGGAATACCAACAATTGTCCATTGGAACTTGTTATCCTTTTGTTCTCTATATTTCATTAATACTGGACCAATTGCCATTTGTACTTCCAATAGCTTTGCTTGATCAATTCCAGAAAGTCCATCTGGATCCTCAGAAATAATATGAATCATTGCAGGAAGCTTTTCAACACGATACTCCTGCTTCTTTAAATACCAATCTGGTAATTCCTTCAATGTTTCAATGGTTTCATATTCATAACTCAACTTAGATAGAGGTTGATAGTTCCAATCGACAACCACAGTACGAGCCCCAGCCTTATATGCCTCTTCAACAACATACTTTACGAAGTATGCATCCTCTACAGATGCACTTACAACTACATCCTGATCCTTTTGAACATTCACTCCTGTTTTTACAATTAGCTTCGCATAATTCTTTAAAATTTCTTCTTTCATTTTCTTTTCCTTACCTTTCTAAATATGCTTCTATTTCATCTACTGTTTTTAATATATCCTTACTTAAATTAATACAACCATCCTCTGTAACTAAAATATCATCTTCTATACGTATCCCAATTCCCTCTTCGGCAATATAAAGCCCTGGTTCATTAGAAATAATACTTCCTGCCTGTAAAGGTGTATATTCACATAGGTCATGACAATCTAAACCAATATGGTGGGATACACCATGATAATAATATTTAGATACTTCACTATCCTCTTGAATCAAACCAATCTTCTTTAATTCTTTCGCATAAAACTTGATTAAAATTTGATTTAATTCTTTTGTAGTAATTCCAGGTTTAATATGCTTTAAAACATGTTCTTGTCCTGCAAGAACGATATTATATATTTGTTTTTGACGTGGGCTAAACTTACCACTTACAGGGAATGCTCTAGATATATCTGAACAATACATATGATAGGAACAGCCTAGATCAAATAAAATTAAATCACCCTGCTTAGCTATATCTTCATTATCCATATAATGTAGACAACATGCATTTTTTCCACTTGCCGCTATTGTTGGAAAAGCATAACCTGTCGCCCCATAGTATTTAATAGCTTGATCAAAATAACTCTCTAATTGATATTCATAAGATTCCTTCATATGATCTAAAATATTTTCTATTCCTTTTTTCGTAATAGAGATAGCCTTTTTCATTTCTTCTATTTCTTCAGGAAGCTTGATTGTTCTTGCTTTTTTAAATAAGCTTTCTGCATTGAAGATAACTAGGTGTGGATGCTTTTCCTTTGCTTCTTTGGCATATAGCATTTCTGTACTATAAGGATTCTTTTCATCTTTTAAATCCACATATAGCTTAGTCGCATCTTGGAATAAAGAACCAATAATAGAATCAAATTCTTCCAAATAATAAATATCTGAAATTAAAGATTGTTCTTTTATGGCTTCCTTAGATAAAGGTGCCCCAACCCATTTTGCTTTAAATTCATCATATGGATGAATAAACATCATCTCTTTAATATCTTTTCCGTTCTTATACAAAACCACACGATTTTCATATTCAAAATTACCAGATACATAATAGTAATTTCTATCTACGTCATATTTGACATCCTCTTTAGGATTAGAAAATAATACTAAGATAGAATGATCCATCATTTGATTTAATATTATTTTTCTATGTTCTTGAAATACTTTATTATTCATAGTTTCCTCCTACTTCACTCTCAACACTAAGGATTTTAAATATAGCTGTTCTTTTCCAGATAATAATGCTGGATGATCGGGAGCTTGAATTTTAAAATCAATAAACTGTACGTCGCGTCTTGCATCAACTGCAGCTTCCTGAATCATTTCCATAAATAAATCTGGTGTCATATGTTGACTACAAGAAAATGTTAAAAGATAACCTCCACTTTTTATCATTTTTAAGGCTTGTAAATTAATCTCCTTATATCCACGATAAGCCTTTTTGATTGTTGTTTTATCTTTTGTAAAAGCAGGCGGGTCTAAGATGATTACATCATATTTATCCTTTAACTCTTCTTTTCTCAAATAATCAAAAACATCAGTACATATTACATTTAACTGCGTAAAATTATTCAACTTAGCATTAGCTTCTATTTCTTCACAAGCAAGCTTTGATATATCACATGCATCTACATGTTTAGCACCATATTTACATGCATGTAATGCAAAACCACCAACATTAGAAAAACAATCCAAAACATTCTTATCTTTAACATAATACTTAACCATATCGCGATTTAGCTTCTGATCTAAGAAATAACCTGTCTTTTGTCCATGCTCAACATCCACAACAAAGCGAATTCCATTTTCTAAAACTTCTACACGAGGATCAAAATCTCCATACAAAATTCCTTTAGTCTCTTCTAAACCTTCTTTTAATCGAATAGGTGTATCGCTTCTTTCATATATTCCTCTTGGCTGAATTTCCTCTACTAAAATCTCAACAATATCCTTTTTGATTTTATCCATTCCCAAACAAAGAAATTGAACTGATAGAATATCATTATATTGATCTACAATTAATCCAGGGAGAAAATCAGCCTCAGCAAAAATTAATCTTTGAGCATTTCCCAGATTTAAATTTTTCCTGTGCTCTAAAGCATAGCGGATCTTATTACGAAAAAATTCTTTATTTATACTATCCTCTTTTCTTAAAGACAACATACGTACCATTAGTTTAGAACTAACATTTAAAAATCCATAGCCTACAAACTCATTATGAAATGAATGTACTTGAACTACCTCTCCATTTTGAATATCTCCTTGAAAGGAATGAACTTCATTGTTATATACCCATGGAAATCCTTTTAAAATATTTTCTTCTTCATTAGGATTCAGTTTCACAATTAACATAAAGATCACTCTCCTTTCAACTGTTGATATTTCAAATCATTATCTATTATACAATTAAAAACTAATTTTGAAAAGAAAAAAAGAAACCATGGATATAAAATACATCCATGGTT
>JAIDMV010000123.1 GCA_029050385.1 Anaeroplasmataceae bacterium
AATGCTGAATATCATGTTCTAGTAAAGTATTCACTTTATTGTTTAAACTGACAAGATTTTCTTGACATTCTAAGCAATGTTTTTCATTTATTGAATATCCATTCAACATATATTGTTTTAAGATAGAGGTAGCCCATTTACGAAATAGGATACCTCTTTTTGAATTTACTCGATATCCAACTGCTAAGACCATATCTAAACTATAAAAAATAATAGGTTTTGTTTTTATGGAAGATAATTCGTTTTTTCCGAATTTTCTACTGACATCTTGAGCATCTAATTCACTTTCTAATATTTTTTTAATATGCTCATTGATGGTTGATTTTGCTTTTTGATATAGTATAGAAATTTGTTCTTGAGTCAGCCAAACAGTATCCTCTTGTGGACTCACATTGACATCTAAAGAGAACTCTCCATCTTCAAATTTGATTAAATCATAGTTGTTTTTGTTATTTAACATATTATTTTCCTCCTTTTTTGAGAAATAATAAAGGCTTACCCTTTCGGATAAGCCTATAGTGTTTTTTTAAATTGTAAAAATGGTTTACACCAAACATTTGAATTATTATTTCCCATAGAATAATTTTAGCATATGTTCTTGTATTACGCAATGTTAAAATGAATAATTAATATAAGTGAATTTTTAATATGGAATAGAATTAAATTTAAACTTATTTTACTTTTGCTTGTAATGAATTATTTCTTTATGAGTACCTTATGATATGGTATAAAACCTTTAGTAATAGAATATATTGTATTGGTGATATTATGCAATTAAATATAGAAAAAAATAATTTTTGTCAACTTGAAGGAATATCTAATATTAAGAATCATTTAGAAAAGCTAAGTAATGTAGTTGTAAATGATTCCAAGGCTACAGGAAATGTTGAGATAAATGTTTCCTATAATGATTTTGAGGGATTAGAATGTTTTAAATCCTTAGATTTCCCATTTGAATTAGATTTAGAATCTTTAAAGATATTAGAGGTTTTAATTGGACATGTAAATGTATATTTAGTAGAAGGTCAAGGCCTAGATATTAACTATGAACTTGTAATTAATTATTTACCTTTAGAACAAGTTGAAGAAATTAAAGTCATTGGAGAAGAGGATATCCAATTGCCTGTTGAAGAAAAAACAGTTTTAGAAAAACCACAAGAATCTTTAGAGAAAATAAAAGAAGATATGATGGAATATTATGAGGATAAGTTAGCAAGTAACTTAAATCGCGGAGATAAAGTTATTGCTACAAAGACACATGAAAGTGTAGAATCCTTTTTGAATTTCTTTGATTCTAAGCAAAGCTATTATAAGTTAAAATGTTTATATGTAGAAACAGAACAGGAACTAGAAACTATTGCAAAGGAATATAATGTGAAGCTTGAAGTGCTTCTAGCAGGTTATGATAGACAATCTCACAAGGTCATCTTTAGCTACGAGTAATCTGCCATTTGAGATAGTCTCAAGTCGTCCTTTAAAGGATTATGAATTAATTAAAACGAGAAATAATGAAGAGTATTTATGTAGGTTTGTTACAGAAAAAGAGTATCAAACCTATTTAGATTTAATTCGATATACAAAACGTTTGAAACAGGCTATCTACGAAACTAGAGTCAGAGATGGATTTCTTTTATTTTTCGAATATGAAGATATGACAGAAGCAAAGGTTAAGTCGGATAGAATCATACATATCCTAAGAGAAATCCATGAATCCTCTAGTTTTGAAATCACACTTAAAAAGGAACATCTTGTCAATGTAAATAATATTTTTAAGGTGCTGGACAATAAGTTTTCTTATTTGGAAATGAGAATTAGAGAAATTGAAATGAACCCTATAAAAAATGATGTCAGCTGGGTAATCCTTTCCAAATATAATATCATATTAGATGCTAAAATTTATTTATATGATCTTCAAACAGATATTTTTAAAGCAATCGATAAAAAACTAATTGTTCCTTATGGTTTATTATATCGTAGAATAGATCAAGAACTTTATAATAAGCTAAGACTACTACCAAGCTTTGATTTATATTATGCACCTATATCAATGCTATATTGCAGATGTTATTTGCAACTAGATGCTCCGAATTTAGTTGAAGAAGTAAAACGTCTAGATTCCTTCAATCAAAAATATTTTTGTTTTATGTGTCTTTATATCATGATTTTAAATGTCAATTTAGAAGTGGTTTTAAATACTTACAGTACAGCAAATTATCTTCTTTTAACTAAAAAAATAAGATGCTTTATAGCATCCTTTAAAGAGATTATGGAAAAGTAGAGAAATCTACTTTTATTTTTTGAAAAAATCAAGGAAAGCATCTTTGAAGTTTAAAACAATGATATACCCAGCAACAATGATGGATATGGCAGCTAGGATAACT
>JAIDMV010000124.1 GCA_029050385.1 Anaeroplasmataceae bacterium
GACCTTTGATGCTTATAGCTTAGCTTTAGTAAAAAAATATTATTTTTATTTGAATGTAGATAAAGATAGTACGATTATGGATCAGGCGTTACTTGAGGTTAAGAAAAAGGAAATTGTTGATTCTATGTTTGAGGAACTTTATTCTAATAGGGAATCTAGATTTTTTAGCCTTTTAACGAAGTATACAAAACAAAACGATGATAATGTTAAAAAAATGATTTTATCTATATTAGCTAAATTAGAATTGATTGTAGAGGAAGAAGAGTTTTGTAAGACATATGAGAATAAGTATTATAATGACGCATTTATTGATTCTCTTGTAGCAAAATATGAAAAGCTTGCATTAAACAAGGCAAATGAGTTTTATCAATCTCTTATGAAACTATCTGATGCTGCAAGTACAGATTCTGCAAGCAATAAACTTTTTGATGAGGTAAATCGTATTTTATCTACTGCAAATATAAAGACGTATGATGAGGCTGCTTCTTGGCTGAACACAATTTCTTTACCTCGAATTCATCCTAAGGCTATAGAATATGTGAAATCTCAAAAGACAGCATGTGGAGAATGCTTAAAGGAAATCAAACTAAAATATTTTTCTAAATATGTTTTTTTAGAGGAAGCAAGAACAGAGTTATATGCTATCAAGGAAGATGTACTATATCTTTTAGAACTTGCGTTAAAGGTCAAGCATAGATTAGATGATTATAAGTATGAACTTATGGCTTTTGATTATATGGATATTGCCAAGATGGCTATTCAGCTTGTAAAAACCAATCCTGCAGTTTTAGAAGAAATTAAGCATAGCTTTACAGAAATATTGATTGATGAATATCAGGATACTTCAGATATCCAAGAGGCTTTCATTTCTTATATCTCCAATCATAATTGCTATATGGTAGGAGATATCAAGCAGTCCATTTATCGCTTTAGAAATGCCAATCCGTATATATTTAAAGATAAATATAGCAGGTATTCTAATCTAGAGGATGGAGTTAAAATTGATTTAACGCATAACTTTAGATCTCGTAAAGAGGTGGTTGAAGATATCAATTTGATTTTTTCAAATTTAATGACGCTTGAATTTGGGGATGCGAATTACGCTTATGAGCATATGATGCGATTTGGACAAGTCGATTATGAAAAGTCTTTAAGTCATACAGATTATCATATGAACATTTTAACCTATGATTCACAAGAGGAATTTAGTGATGAGGAAGTTGAAGCTTTTATTTGTGGAAATAAAATAAAAGAATTGATGAGGCAAAAGCCTCTTTGTTTGAAGAAGGATAAATTTGAACCACTAGAGTATTCAGATATTGCAATTCTTATGGATAAAACAAAAAGCTTTATTACCTTTAAAAAAGTGTTTGAATATCTGGGTATACCATTATCCATAGAAGCGGATGTTGACTTGAATGATTCGATTTTACCAAAGTTGTTTTCTAATATCTTTTTGTGTATTGTAAGCAAATATGAGAATATAGTAGACAAGCCTTATGAACACGCACTAGTAAGTATTGGAAGAAGCTTCTTATTTGGCTTCGATGATTTGACACTTTACTCTATGATAAAGGAGCATAAGGAAAATGAACTTACCACTTTGGTGGATGCTTTAGCAAACGAGGTAAGTAATCTTGCATTAGAAGAAATTTATTTTAGAATTGTAGAAGACTTCAATATTTATGAAAAGTTGTCTTTAATTGGAGAAGTGAATAGCTCTTGTGTTGTCTTAGAATATATTCATAATTTGTTCAAGACTATGGCATCAGCTGGTATGGGAATTAAGGAAGCTTGTTCTTATTTTGCTAGTATATTTGAAGATCAAATTGCTTTAAAATATAAAATGGCAGAGGATTCAAAGAATTGTGTCCATATGATGACCATTCATAAATCTAAGGGCTTGGAGTTTCCATATTGTTTTTTCCCAATGCTAGGAAGTAAATTTAATCAAGCTGATATCAAAGAAAATTTTGGGTTATCTACAACGTATGGCCTTTATATTCCTTTTTCAGATGAAGCAAATAGTAATACTATTCTTAAATCACTAGTTGAAGAAGAAACAAAAAAGGCAGATCTTTCAGAGAAGATACGATTGTTTTATGTGGCCTTGACTAGAGCCAGAGAAAAGATTATTTTAATTTCTAAAAATCTTGATGTAGAAGAACCTGTCTCATTAGAACGTGTGTCTTCTTTTAATCAACTTCTATACACAAAGCTTTTTTTCAAAGAATATCATGTTCCTGTAGATGTTTCAAAATTAGGATTATCCTTGAAATATCGTATGGTAAAGCATTCTATCAAGGGGCTTGCAGGAAACACTATTCAATACCTACAGTATACTTATTTGAATGAAGTTAAAGAAAAGAAAGCTATTTCTA
>JAIDMV010000125.1 GCA_029050385.1 Anaeroplasmataceae bacterium
GCTCATTAACAGTATTTCTACTGCAGTCGCAATACTCAAAATGAAATGACCAATCATAAAAGGGAGAGGATCATGTTTTTTTTGATACAAAATACAAATAAGAATTGTAAGAGGTAAAAAAGATAAAAACCGATATAGAATAAAAATACCATTAGGTAAAAAAGGGATAAAGCTATGCTGCAGAGCATAAAAAAATGCTGCAAATGTAATATTAATCCTCTGATTTCCTTTGGAAGTATTTATAGCGTACCCCAAATATAAGCCATCTTCTGCAATAGTGGTTGATATGGGTAGCAATAGCAAAACAAGAATTGCAAGCCAAATCGGAATTGGTTCTATCATAGTTTTATCAAGATACGGAAAAGTTCTATAACATATCAACCCTGCAAGATACAAACCAAGCATACCAACAATTACAGTTAAAATGACGATTAAAATGGTGGTGGTAATTTTTGTTTGCCCTTTTCTATAATTGATTAATCCAAGATAAGTTATTTTTTGGGAGCGACAAACCATATATAAAATAGCAATCGTAATTATATTGCAAACAATCGCATTCGAAGTCCACCACTTACTTATGCTTGAATATTGTGATTTTGATATTATGGATATTAATAAAAACATCACTGAAAATAAAACACATCTAATAGGTAAAAGAAATGGAATTGAATTTTGATAACTTCTATTTTTACTTTTCATTTACTTACTCCTTATTATATCTACTATCCATTCGGAATTCGGTATTGGCATTTCTGGATTTCTTACAATGCTTTCTGCAATTCCTTGAATAGCCATAAAGAATGCAGTCACCAAAGCAATAGGATTCCCTTCACGGATACTTCCTTCTCTTTGACCTTGTTTTATAAGGTTTACAGAATATTCAATATCCTGTTTTCTCATAAAATACTTATGGATTTGATCAGAAAAAACCTCATCATATTGTGCTCTATTCATCAAAACAAATAGTTTTGCTGCAAAAGGTTCTTTCGTAATATAATCCAGGATTTCTTTTGCTGTTCTTTCATAAAAGCCGATAGGAGATTCTTCTGTTGATTGAAAAATATTATCCTTTCCATTTATAGCTATTTCAATTAATGTTAAATAAAGCTTTTCTTTAGTTTCAAAATAATGAAATAACAATCCTTCACTTATTCCTACAATATTAGCTATTTCAGCTGTCCTTGTACCAGCATATCCCTTACGAATAAACAAATCTAAACCTACATTTAATATTTCTCGTCGTCTCTTTTCTTTTTGCTCTATTCTTTTCATTTGTCCACCTCAAATATATGTTCAATACAAATAATTAAATTCGTTGAGTGTTTACTCAATAATTCTATGCTATATGTGCTATAATGTCAAGTAAAAAGCCCTCAAAGTATTAAAATACATTCAGGGCTAGAGAGTAATTTTAAAGTATTATCTTGTTTTTAATCGTCTATAAAACATTTTATTTGTTTCATAAAATTCTTTATCTAATGCATTATTAGCTTTATATTACAATTTTAAATTTAATGTTTTCTTTTAAAATCAATATTTGCCAATTTTGCTTGTTTACATAAATCTTTTGTTTGTATCTTATATTGTTTTCCATCTTTTATTGTATAAGTTCCACATTGCCTAAACTCAAAATTAACATTTTTTCTTATGCATTGCTCTCTAATATCTAATGCCCAGTCATAATGAAATACTCTGGCATTGATATCAGATTCTCCACCTACTACAACCAATTCAATTTCATCAAGATATTTTTCAATATCTATTCTCTCCAATAATGGTTGGGCGGTTATACATTTATGCTTTATTGGTAAGTCTTTAAATATAGATAGTTTATAATCTGCATTTTTTTGATTTTCAATCGTACAACAAACAACAACATTATCATATCCATTATTCCAGTCAACTGGAATACATTTCATAAATCTATCGATTCTTTTGGTTAAAAACAAAAAAGTACAATCCTGTCTTTCTTTAATCATTTTCCAGCATTCATTTCTCCACTCATCTGCTTCTTCAATAAGAAAATCCGTAGAAAAGCATAAATAAACAAGCCCAGATTTCATTTTATAATTTCCATTTTTCAATTTATCTAATGGCTTTTCAAAATCTTTTGTCTTTATAATTT
>JAIDMV010000126.1 GCA_029050385.1 Anaeroplasmataceae bacterium
GCTATATAGATTATGAATAAGAAGGAGTGTATTTATCATGGTAAAAATTAGATTACAAAGATTTGGTGCACATAAGGCTCCAAGATACCGTATCGTAGCTGCTGATTCTAGATCACCTCGTGATGGTAAGTTTTTAGAGATTTTAGGAACTTATAATCCTTGTACAGATCCTGCAACAGTAACTTTAGATGCAGAAAAGGTAAATAAGTGGCTAGCTAATGGTGCACAACCAACAGTAACAGTAAAAAATATATTAGAAGCAAACAATATCAAGACTACTAAGTAAGAGGTGGGACTATGATAAAGTTTGAAGAGTTAATTAAGAGTTTAATTCTTCCTTTGGTAGCTTATCCTGAAGATGTTGAAGTCACAAGAGTTAACGATGATGAAGAAAATCTTGAGTATCAGGTAAAGGTTAATCCAGCAGATTTTGGTAGAGTAATTGGTAAGGACGGCTATGTTGCTAGAGCAATCCGTACTATCCTTTATGCAGGTGCTTCAAAAGAAGGAAAAAGAATTCACTTAGACATTAATAGCAAGTAAACTATTGGATAATCTTATAGTTTAAAGTGCTAGAAAAACACTACTTTATTAAACGGAATAAAGTAGTGTTTTTTTAAAAATAATGAAAAGAAAATATGTGGAGGCTATAAAATGACTGATGAACAAAAAAATTCAATCCGATTCTACACAACAAATGATTATCTTTTAATCAATGGAATTCTTTGGGAAGAAAACGATAGTTATATAGATGATATTATTAAAATAATAAATGCCGATGGCTTGGCTGTAATGCACGAGGCAGAAGAACAAGGATATGATGTACGCTGGAAATGTAGTAAAGAAGATGGTCTAAGGCTTTTTAAAATCTATCAAGATCGCTTTCCAGCAATATTAAATGAGAATACAAAGATTGAAATTATAAATAGAGCAAGGCAAGATATTCAAAATATATTATCTTGTATGACTCCCCTAACAGAATCAATGAGTTTATTTAGGAATATTAAAGCAAAATTTATAAATACTCTTCAAGTAGGAGAAATCCTAGATTATAAAGGTTTTTCATCTTGTAGTATGCAGCCTCATCTGCCTCAAAATGCAACATTTGGAACAAAAAACTGTACGCTGTTTGAAATAGAAGTAAGCAAAGGCACTCCTGCCATAAGACTTGATTTAATGCCTGATATAGCAAATGAAGCAGATGAGATAATTTTGCCGCCAATAAAATTTTTAATTACTAAGATAGAACAGGAAAACAATAAAGTTTATATGAAATGTTTGAATGAGTATAACAAATAAACTATAGGATTGTCTTTTTAGATAATCCTTTTTCTTATTTAAAAGCTTCGAATAATTATTTGAAATTTTTTATGAATTTTGTTGAATTTTTATTAATGATGATATATAATAATAGTAAAGGAGGTAAATAAAGATGCTAGAATTTTTTGAATATGATGATTCTAATGGGTTTGCAAGTATATATGATAGCCATATTACTTTGAACAAGACACTTCTAAAGTACTTTAAAGATGCATATCGTGTAAGAGTAGCAGTAGATAAAGAAAATAGCACAATCCATGTTTACATCGTAAATAAGGATTATGCTTTAAGCGGAGAACTAAAAGAGTCTTCTTTAATACCTGTATCTATTTCTAAAACGTATGCTCGTATTTGTTCAAGACCATTAATCGAATATTTATCGAACATTTTTAATTTTAACATAGCTAAAAAGGAATTTAAAAGATTTAAAGCGTGTTATGATGATGTAAAGCAGGTTATAATAATAGATATGAAAGGAGAGGTGTCCTAAAATGGAATATATGGTTTGGGTTTGGCTAGGTGTATTTATCGTAACCTTGGCTATTGAATCAATCACACAGGATTTGGTTGCGGTATGGTTTTCACTAGGCTCTATAATCGCTCTAATTTTATCTGCAATTCCTCAAATTCCTTGGTACATTGAAATTGTAGTTTTTGCGGTAGTATCTTTCCTTGCTTTAGGATTGACAAGACCATTTGCCAAGAAATTATTATTCAATGCTACAAGGTATACGAATGTAGATGAATTTGTAGGAAAAAGAGTGAAGGTTATTTCTGACATTTCAAAATTTGAAAATGGAGAAGTTAAGATTCATGATATCATTTATCATGCAAGCTTAATGGAAGAAGAAACTGAGACTATTAAAAAAGATGAAATTGTTGAAATTGTAACCTTAAAAGGAAATAAGGTTGTCGTTAGAAAAGTAAACGAATAAGAAAGGAAGATGTATAATGAATACTGGAGTTATTGTTGCTATTGTTTTAAGTGTTGTTTTAGTTGTGATTATCATTTTATTAATCACAAGAATCAAAATTGTGCGTCAGACACAAAAATTAATTATTGAAAGATTAGGTGCATATCATGCTACTTGGTCTGTAGGATTTCATTTCTTAGTTCCATTTATTGATCGTATTGCACAGGTTGTATCTATGAAGGAGCAGGTAAGTGACTTTGATCCACAGCCAGTTATCACAAAGGATAATGTTACAATGCAAATTGATACGGTTGTATTTTTCCAAATTACAGACCCTAAGCTATATTCTTATGGTGTAGAAAATCCAATCGCTGCATTAGAGAACTTATCTTCAACTACATTACGTAATATTATTGGTGAATTAGATTTAGATGAAACTTTAACCTCTCGTGATATTATCAACACAAAGATGCGTTCTATTCTTGATGAAGCTACTGACCCTTGGGGTATTAAGGTAAACCGTGTTGAGGTTAAGAATATCTTACCTCCTAAGGATATTAGAGATGCCATGGAGCGTCAGATGCGTGCTGAACGTGAGCGTCGTGAAAAGATTTTGTTAGCTGAAGGTGAAAAGAGAAGTAAAATTCTTCAAGCTGAAGGTGAAAAGGAATCTCAAATCTTACGTGCAGATGCAGAAAAAGAAGCTATGATTAAGAAAGCAGAAGCTGAAGCAGAATCTATTTTAAAGGTTAGAACTGCTGAAGCTGAAGGTGTAAGATTGACTCGTCAAGCTCAGGCAGATGGTTATAAGATGCTAGTAGATGCTGGTTTAACAAAAGAGGTTCTAGCAATTAAGTCTTTTGAATCTTTAGAGAAGGTTGCAGATGGACAATCAACTAAGATTATCATTCCATCTGAGATGCAAAATCTAGCTTCAACTATTGCTGGTGTTGCAGAAGTAGTAAAGGATACTAAAAAATAAAATAAATAAAAATGTCAAGTTTATTGCTTGGCATTTTTATTTTTGGGTAAAACTAGTAATGGTGATTTTTTTGAAAACAGTTTTAATTACAGGTGCTACTGGTGGTATTGGAAGGGAACTATGTAAAGTTTTTGCTCAACACAAATATAATTTAATTCTAGTAGGGAGAAATGAAACAAAGATTTTAGATTTAAAAAATGAATTACAAAAAGAGTATCCCATTCAAATTGATTTTCTTCTTGCTGACTTATCTTTACCTAATGCGAGTAAAATGATTCTTGAACAGTCAATTGAGAAGCAGATGCAAATAGATATTTTGTGTAATGTTGCAGGATTAGGGGTATATGGTGATTTTTTAGATCGTGATTTAGAAGAGCATAAAGAATTGTTAGAGGTCAATTTACATGCGGTAGTAGAACTTTGTCATTATTTTGGTAATAAAATGAAGAAGGGAAAGAATGGGAAAATTATAAATATTGCTTCTATATCTGCTTTTTTCCCAGGACCTTATATGGCAACCTATTATGCCTCAAAAGCTTATATATTATCCTTTTCTATAGCATTAGCTAAGGAGTTAAAACCTTATAATGTGGGTGTATCTGTAGTATGTCCAGGAGTTATTCCAACGGAGTTTTATCCAAAAGCTGGGGCAGATTTAAAGCATAGCTATTTATTAAAAAGAATGCCTTTAGCCAATCCAAAAGCTTTAGCTAGAAAAATATACAACAAAGCAATGCAGAATAAACTTATCATTAAGAATGGAATAATTAATCGAATGTATATTTTCTTAAGTAAATTTTTACCACTTAGATTGAAAGCCTTTATAGTCTCTTGGGTTCAAAGAAAAAAATAGGATTTCCTTATTTTCTATGCTATAATGAATATAAGGGGAGTGAGATTTATGTCTTATCGAAGAAAGCTATTTAAATTTAGAAAACCATATAAGCTAGATAAATCTAACCAGCTATTCTATAAAGCGATGAAGGAGAATCTAGAGTATCAGTATAAACATTGTAAAGAGTATAGAAGAATCTTAGATTCTAAAGGCTTTACTCCTAAGGATTTTAAATGCTATGAGGATTTGGCTAAAATTCCATTCATACCTACTCTGTATTTTAAACACCATGAGCTTATTTCTATGAGCAAAAAGCGAATGATTATTAAGGCAACCTCTAGTGGTACAAGTGGAAAAAAATCATTAATCGGCTTTAATTTAAAGAGTTTACTTAGGGGATTAAGTATGGTGATTCGTGTAGGAAGATATCATCATCTATGGAGTTTAAAGCCTGTCCATTATGTCATCTTTGGCTATGAACCCAGCAGAAAAAATAAAATGGCAATTTCAAAGACAGCTTTTGGCTTTACTTTTTTTGCCCCTGCATTAAGTCGTACCTATGCGCTGAGGTATAAAAAGAATGGTTATGAACTAGATATGGAAAACATGAAGAAAAAGCTTTTAAAATATGCTAAGGCAAAATGTCCTGTTAGAACAATTGGATTTCCTGCATACACTTACTTTTTATTAAAACAGATGCAGGATGAAGGAATACATATCAAACTTCCAAAAGGGTCTATTATTACTTTGGGTGGAGGCTGGAAACAATTTTATGCCGAGAAGATTGAAAAAGAGGATTTCTATAAATTGGTTTATGATGTTTTAGGTGTGGATGATAAGCATGTTATAGAATTCTTTGGAGCTGTAGAACATCCAATTTTATATACAGATTGTAGATATCATCATTTCCATGTTCCAGCCTATGGCAGAGTCATCATTAGAGATGTAAAGACATTAGAGCCTGTGCCAAATGGACAAATCGGGTTAATTAATTTATTAACTCCTATGGTAGATAGTGTACCTATTTTAAGTATTATGACAGATGATCTAGGTATCCTACATGATGAACCATGTCCTTGTGGAGAACCATCTCCTTATTTAGAGATTATCGGTAGGGTTGGTATTAAGGATATTGTCACCTGTGCTGCAGGAGCAGAAGAGCTTTTAAAGGGGAAGTGATAAAATGATTTTATTTCATGGAGAAGTCTTAGAAAATAAAGAACAAGATAGAATTTTAAAAGGACTATATGAGGACTGCTTAAATACTCTAAAGACCAAACCTAAACTTAAAATAGAACAGGTTATTCGTGCTTGTGATGCAGTTTATCAAAAAGCAATTTTAGGAGAGTATGATGAAATTGCTATGCCGCTACTTAAAATGGCTGATATTTCTTATGACCGTTTTTTATCTATGGCAAAGTTATTTTCTAAAGAGGGACTAGAATATAAATGCAAGATAGAATTAGGGGAAGATTATGCAGAACCAGTAGATTTATTAAATGGAACAAAGAGATATCGTTATCCTTTAGGAATACTATTTCATATTGCAGCTGGAAATGTAGATGGACTTCCTGCTTATAGTGTAGTAGAAGGATTACTTGCAGGAAATATTAATATTTTAAAACTGCCTACAGGAGATAGTGGATTATCTATACGATTGTTAAAGGAATTGATTGATGTTGAACCAGCAATCAAGGATTTTGTTTATGTCTTTGATGTTCCTTCAACGGAAATCAATACCTTACAAATTTTTGCAGATATCGCAGATGGTGTAGTTGTTTGGGGTGGAGATGTTGCAGTTGAGGCAGCAAAGAAGATGACAGGGATTACGACAAAGCTCATTTCTTGGGGACATAAATTATCCTTTGCCTATGCAACGAACTCTGCAACAGATGAACAGCTTTATGAACTTGCCAAACATATCTGTGCTACAAATCAGGTGTTATGTTCATCTTGTCAAGGTATATTTTTAAATACAGATAGTGCAAGTGAACAAGAAGCTTTTGCAAAACGATTCTTTGAGCAATTTAAAAGAGCCAATCTTGATTCGCCTAAGCTAGATATAGGAATGTGTGGTAAAAATACAATTCGCATTTATAATGAATTATTAGAAAATCCTAACAAAAAGATTTTAAATGCTGATGGAATTAGTGTATTTATTGAAGAGGATAGTGAATTATGCTTATCTATGCTTTTTAGAAATGCATGGATTAAGAGATTAAAAAAAGATGATATCATTTCAAATTTAAAAAAGCACAAGAACCATCTTCAATCCTGTGGCTTATTATGTAACAATGATGAAAAGGAAGAATTAGCCCATCTATTAGCTTCTGCAGGTGTTGTTCGTATAACAGGTGGAGATATGGCAAGGATGATTGCTGGAGAAGCACATGATGGGACATATCCTTTAAAGGAATATAGTAGAATTGTAGAAATAGATATGAATTGAGAAACCTAGATGAGATTCGCAAAAACAATTCCGAGAAAGAGTATGTACATCCCTTAACTTCAATCATTGAGGTAAGTCAATGGTAAAACTGAATTTATAGTTTAATATATAAAAATATGGTTTTTTCGTTAATTCGCGTTTTATGGGGAATACAAAAATCACTTTTTTTGTTAAACTATAGACAAAGGAGTTGTTATTATGGATCTAAAAGAAATAGGAAAGTTTTTAGCTGAACTTAGACATAAACATAATTTGACACAGGAAGAACTAGGAGAAGAGCTTGGAGTGACAAATAAGACAATCTCTAGATGGGAAAATGGAAATTACTTACCTCCTGTAGAAATGCTATTACTTTTAAGTGAACGATATGAGATATCAATCAACGAAATTCTTTCTGGGCAAACGCTAGATGGAACCAGTTATAAAGAAAAGGCTGAAGAGAATTTGAAGACTGCTTTAGAAAATAGCGCCTTTACCCTACAAGAACGCATAGCTTTTTTTGAAAAGAAGTGGCTGAAGGAACACACTTTTGAAATGGTATTAGAGTTAATTGTTTTAATTGTTCTTGCCGTTGTTGGGTTCATTTTAATGAAAAATATATTGACTATCATTGCTACTATCTTAACATTTATTTGGTTTATTTATATTCATAATCGGAAAAGTGCATATGTAGAGAATATGGCTTATCCCAAATCAGAAAATAAATAAATCTTGCAAACTTTGCAAGATTTAGACCGCTGCCAAAGAAAAATAGAGGCTGTGAAAACTAGTTTTTACAGCCCCGTTTTTTTTATTAAATAGAATCATTAAATGCTTTCAATTCTTTTTTTGTGTCAACTGATAATCGATTGAATTCTATATCTTGAATAGCACCTTCTAATGTATAAAGATGAACTAAACAAACATTAGGATAAGCTTTTTTAATTTTAAGAAATGCTTCTTTAGAGCCAATTTGAATTAGCTTTTCTTTTGTTTCTATCCCAACACTAATAAGTTTATTTGCCATTTCTTTTCCTATGTTTTTCATTGAAGTTAAATTAGTCATATCCTTCACTCCTTTATTTTGGAAATGAAAAAGAGACTTTTTTAAAGTCTCTTTAAATTTCAATCTGGCGCACCCAAGAGGATTCGAACCCCTAACCTTTTGATCCGTAGTCAAACGATCTATCCAATTGATCTATGGGTGCATATATAAAATGGCGGTTCGGACGGGACTTGAACCCGCGATCTCCAGTGTGACAGACTAGCATGTTAACCACTACACCACCGAACCATTATCTAGCGCTTGATTATTATATCATACTTGACAAATGAAAAACAAGTACTTTTTTTCTTTTTTGAAAAAGAATATAATTAATAAAGAGAAATGAGGAATATTGTATGAGTATGGAATATATTAAGAACATCGCATTAAAATTGTTTTTATGTGATTCTCCAACAGGCTTTAGTAAAAATGTAAATATGTTACTTTTAGATTTATTAAAAGAACTAGGATATGATGCAACACTTACGAATAAAGGAAATGTTAAATTATTTATAGAAGGAAAAAATCATTCTAAGAAAATAGCTACAAGTGCACATGTTGATACTTTAGGTTTAATGGTACGCTCTATTCGTGGAGATGGTACACTTGCAGTTACAAATGTAGGCGGTCCGTCTATTCCTACTTTAGATGGGGAATATTGTAAAATTATGACTAGAAATGGGAAGTGCTATACGGGTACAATTCTATGTAGTAGTGCTTCAGTTCATGTCTATGAAGATGCCAAGAGTAAGCCAAGAGATTTGGATTCTATGCTTGTTCGTATAGATGAAAAGGTAAAATCTAAAGATGATGTATTAAAACTCGGAATTGATAATGGGGACTATATCTTTATAGACCCTAAAACTACTCTTACACCTAGCGGATTCTTAAAAAGTCGCTTTATCGATGATAAGGGAAGTGTTTGTGCAATTTTAGGTGTTTTGAAAGAATTGAAAGAGAAAAATATGTTGCCAGCATATGATACTTTCGTTTATTTTGTTAATCAAGAAGAAGTAGGTCATGGTGCTGCTACAACAGATAGTGATATTGATGAATTTGTCACAGTAGATATGGGTTGTATTGGTAAGGATTTAGCTGGTAATGAATATGCGGTATCAATTTGTGCAAAGGATTCTGGTGGACCTTATAGCTACGAACTTACGACTAAGCTCATTCAATTAGCTAAAGAAAATCAATTAAACTATGTAGTTGATATCTTCCCATTTTATGGTTCAGATATTGGTGCTGCATGGAGAAGTGGTGTGGATTGTGCTGGTGCATTAATCGGTCCTGGTGTTCATGCGAGTCATGGTATGGAGCGTACACATTTAGAAGCCATAGAAAATACAATGAAGCTTTTATACCTATACTTAACAACAAAATAGGAGAGAAAAAATATGAAGAGAATTCTTACAATTCAAGATATTTCCTGTGTTGGACAATGTTCTTTAACTGTAGCTTTACCTATTATTTCATCTTTTGGAATAGAGACCGCAGTTATTCCAACTGCAGTATTATCTACTCATACTGCCTTTCAAGGATTTACTTTTTGTGATTTAACTGAAGAATTACCAAAGATCTTGAAGCATTGGGAAAAGGAAGATATTCAGTTTGATGGATTCTATACAGGATATATTGGATCTATAAAGCAAATTGAATATATTAAAGATATAATGCATCATACTGCAAAACCAAACGCTGTAAAGGTTGTTGATCCTTGTATGGCAGATCATGGGAAGCTTTATGCTGGATTTGCAAGTGATTTTCCAAAGCATATGCTAGAGCTTTGCAAAGAAGCAGATGTAATCGTGCCTAATTTAACGGAACTATGCTTTTTACTAGATGTTCCTTATAGAGAATATAATAAAGAAGAACTAGAGTCTTTAGTTAAGAAAATGAGTGATTGCATTGAGGCATCTGTGGTTTTAACAGGTGTAAGTTTTAATCCAAATGAGCTTGGCTCTTTGACGTATGATAGAACTAAAGATAAAATATCTTATTTTTTTACCGAGCGAATCCCTGTTTTCTTTCATGGGACAGGGGATTGCTTTGCAAGTGCTTTTTTCGGCTCAGTAGTAAAAGGATTTGATTATGATAAGGCTGCAGAAATTGCTTGTGAGTTTACTTATAGAGCAATAGCAAATACAGAAGCCGATGCAAAACAGCATTGGTATGGTGTTCATTTTGAAGAGGCACTAGGCTACTTAACCAATATAAAATAATTTTAAGAGAAGAGGGAATCCATGCTTACGGATTTAATTTTGGAAAATGAAGAAAAAATAGAAAAATTTGATCTTGAGTACTATAAATGTCAAAAGAATTATCCGATTTTTGCGGCATTGTCAGCTTTAGAGACGACAAATGAAATACAAAAATGCTACTATAATTTAGAAGATGACTCTTATGAATTTAACGCCCTTAAATTGTATGCTTTTCTTCAAAGCTTATTTGTTTCTGTTGATTCTTTATATGCTTTATCATTTTCTTTAACTAAAAGTAAAAGTTTTATTAACATCAATAAAAATCCTGTTTTAAGAGAATTAAAATATATTCGTAATGACGTTGTAGGTCATCCTGCTAATCGAATGTATAATTCTACAACACTAGCTTATTGTATTTTAGATGTGAATAGTGTGAATAAAAATGGTTTTTCATATAATATTTATTCAGGTCAAGGTATAGATAAAAAGTACGTTGATATCTCTAAAATTGTGGAAAGCTATTATATAGAATGTAATGCTTTTTTAAATGAATTATTAGAGGTTGCAGTAGATGATAAAATGAAATCTAAATATACAAAGCTTGCTTTAGCAGCTTTAGATTTATTTGATATGCACGGAAACTATATGGAATCTTTAAATTCTTTAAAGAAAATCTATTTAAAAAATTTTCCAAATGCTACCTCTAGCCAGCATCGTTTTTTATGGAGAGTGGAACTTATTGAAGCATTGGCAGAGTATCAAATTTCTGATGAAGAAATTTTAGATCTAAAAGAATATGCAATTGGATTGGAATTGATTAAAATATATCAGTTGTTTTCAGGGAAGGAATATACCTTATCCTTGGCCAGAAGAAAGCCTATATTGGTTTCGGCTTTTTATCGTTTTATTAAGAAGAATAAAGATAGCATTCCTTATGTGGATAAAATAAACGACCTAAAACATCCTTTGATTCTTTCATCACTAGATCATCTTTTAGAGTTATCGATAGAAAGAAATGTGAATGCAGTAACAAAATACTTAAGTTTTCTAAAAAGTTTATATGAAGAAAAACAAGATGCATTGCTATATGCATTTGCTTTACCTGTTAAAGATTACAAAAAATAAATAACGCTTTTATATAGATATATTTTCTATTTTTTGTTATAATAGACTTTGTTTTGGAGGCAGTAATATGGATATTAGAAATATAGCAATCATTGCCCATGTTGACCATGGTAAAACGACATTAGTAGATAAGCTATTAAAAAGCTCACATACATTTAAAGAGCATCAGGTAGTTGAAGAACGTGTAATGGATTCTAATGCTTTGGAAAGAGAAAGAGGTATTACCATTTTAGCGAAGAATACAGCAATTACCTATAAGGATACAAAAATCAATATATTAGATACACCAGGACATGCAGACTTTTCAGGCGAAGTAGAGCGTATCATGAAAATGGTGGATGGGGTAGTTTTAGTAGTAGATGCTTACGAAGGAACTATGCCACAAACAAGATTCGTTTTAAAGAAGGCGTTTGAAGCCCATCTAAAACCAATTGTAGTAATCAATAAAGTAGATAAGCCTTCTGCAAGACCTGTTGAGGTTATTGATGAGGTTTTAGAATTATTTATTGATTTGGGCTGTGATGAAGATGAATTAGATTTTCCAGTATGTTTTGCATCAGCTGTTAATAACACATGCTCTTTATCTAGTGATATTTCAACTCAAAAGGAAGGTATGGAGCCTTTACTTGATATGATAATAAAAGAAATTCCTGCTCCAGCAATGGATAAGGATGCTCCTTTACAGCTTCAGCCAGCTTTATTAGATTATACTGATTTTGTTGGCCGTATAGGTATTGGTAGAATTGCTCGTGGTACAATTCATTCAGGTGAGGTTGTTTCTTGTTGCAGATTAGATGGTTCTATCAAATCCTTTAGAGTTCAAAAGCTTTATGGATTCTTAGGATTAGACCGTATAGAGATTAAAGAAGCATCAGCTGGTGAGATTGTTGCTATCTCTGGCTTAGGAGATATCTCTGTTGGAGAAACAATTTGTACACAAGGTCAAGAGGAACCTTTAGAAAAAATTCATATTTCTGAGCCAACTGTTCAAATGACCTTTGGAACTAACACCTCTCCATTTTGTGGTAAGGATGGAAAAAGTGTAACAGCAACCAAAATAGAAGAACGTTTATTTAGAGAAGTACAAAAGGATGTCTCCTTAAGAGTAAAAAGATTAGAAACTCTAGAGGAATGGTTGGTTTCTGGGCGTGGGGAACTTCACTTAGGAATCTTAATAGAAACTATGCGTAGAGAAGGATATGAGTTTCAGGTATCAAGACCTCAAGTTATTATGAAGGAAATTGATGGAGTGACTTGTGAACCATATGAGTATTGTGTGATTGATGTACCAAATGAGTCTGCTGGATCTGTAATAGAAATGATGGGGAACCGTCATGGAAATATGGAAACAATGACCAATACAGAAACTCAAACGAGATTGGTTTATACGATTCCATCACGCGGTCTAATTGGATTTAATACAGATTTTATGACTGCAACAAAAGGTTATGGAATCATCAATCATAGCTTTATTGATTATCGTCCAGTAGAATCCATCTATATTGCTGAACGTACAACAGGTGTATTGGTTTCTATGGCTCAAGGGCAATCTACAGCATATTCCATTGGAGCATTAGAGGACAGAGGAACAATGTTTATTGCCCCTGGAGAAGAAATATATGAGGGTATGATTGTTGGTGAAGCAAATAAAAATCTTGACCTTGCAGTCAATGTTGTAAAGGCAAAGCAACAAACCAACACGCGTTCTTCAAATAAGGATATGACAGTTGTATTAAAGACACCTAGAGTATTAACTTTAGAGGCTTGTTTAGAATTTATTAATGAAGATGAGCTTGTAGAAATAACACCTAAAAAAATTCGCTTACGTAAGAAGATATTAGATACTGTTGAACGTAAGAAATATGATGCTAAGATGAGAAGTTTAAAAGAAGAGTAGTTTTTTCTGGAATTATGTTGTATTCTATATAAGTTTGTTGTAAAATAATAATGGAGGTTATAGAGATGCAAAAAAGAGATGTTATTGTAGTTATTTTATTAGGTTTATTTACTTGTGGTATTTATCCTATTTATTGGTTCTATACAACTGCTGAAGCATTAAACAATGAAGTAGATGACAATGAACCATTAATGAATTACATTCTAGCCATCCTTTTAGGACTAATCACTTGTGGAATTTATACAATTTATTGGTCTTGGAAGTTCTATTCTAAACTAGATAAGTACACAGGAGAAAATAATGCAATTCTAAATTTCATTTTAGGTTTATTGGTTACTAATATTGCTGGTATGGCAATAGCACAAAGCTCTATCAATAAGAAATTAGAAGCATAAAAATGAATTCACTTGTCAGTTTGGCAAGTGAATTTGCTTTTATTAGGGAGGAGAATATGAAGAAAGCTTTTCAAAACATAATCAATTTTTCTATTCAATTTAATATCCCAATTTGTCTATTTGGATTGTATGTACTCATTACGCATACTTTTGGTTGGCAAAATTGTATTATTAAGCTTACCATAGGTTTTCCTTGTCCAGGCTGTGGAATGTCAAGAGCTATGTTTGCTTTACTTCAGTTTGATTTTGTAAAAGCATTTGAGTATAATCCCTTTATTTTTGCTCTCCCAGTATTTATATTAGGCATTGCCTTTAAACATCTTTCTATAGTCAAAAAAATAGTAAATAATAAATGGGTAGGCATAGGTCTCGTTGGATTAGTTTTACTCGTTTATATTTTGCGCTTTGTATATGTTTATCCTAAAGTTCCTATGGATTATTATAAGCAGAATCTTTTCGCCCTTTTTATTTCTCTGTTTAAGTGATTCAACTATGACTTGATTTTTTTCTAGTTTCTAGTTATTGTTGAATCTTTTTTTTATGTTTAAATAAAGAT
>JAIDMV010000127.1 GCA_029050385.1 Anaeroplasmataceae bacterium
GCGTTAAGGTTGATCCTGATTCAATCGCTAAATTATAAGTAAAGAACCGAAGACAGTAGGTGTGCGTAAGCACTTAATTTCTACCGAGGTATGCGAAGATAAGAGTTATGATGACTTCTCGCCCTCGGTGAGGAGTTTTTTCATTAAATTTATTATAGGAGGTAAATCGATGAAAGAAATTTTGTTACAAAAACAAAAAGAAGTAGCAGAAGTAAGCGAAAAGATGAAGAGTTCTGCATCTGTGGTTGCTTTTAAGTACCAAGGCTTAACTGTAGAAGCTTTTCAGAATTTACGTAAAAGTATGCGTGAATTAGGCTGTGAAATTTCAGTTATCAAAAATAACATTTCACGCCGTGCTGCAAAAGAATGCGGCTACGATTTAGATGATGCATTAGTTGGACCTATTGCTCTTGCATTTTCTAAAGATGATCTTGTTGCTCCATCTAAAGTCCTTTTCAAGGTTGCAGGTGAAAACGATAAGATTCAAGTTATTAAAGGTGTAGTCGATGGTGATGTTTATTCATTTGATCAATTAAAGACATTATCACAATTACCATCTTACGAGACATTATTAACACAATTAGCTGCTGGTATGTTAGGAACATTAAGCCAGTTAGCTATCGGTTTAAATATGTTAGTTGAAAAAGGTCAAGAAGCTTAATTATAAAAAAAAACGGAGGAAAAAGAAAATGGCTAAATTAACAAAAGAAGTATTTATTGAAGCATTAAAGGAAATGACTATTCTTGAAATCAAAGAATTAGTTGACGCTATGAAGGAAGAGTTCGGTATCGATCCTACTGCTGTTGCTGCTGCTCCAGCTGCAGGTGCAGGTGCTGCTCCAGCTGCTGCTGAACAAACTGAATTTGATGTAATCTTAACTAATGCAGGTGCTGCTAAGTTAGGTGTTATCAAAGTTGTTAAGGAAGTAACTGGTTTAGGCTTAAAAGAGTCTAAGGACTTAGTTGATGGCGCACCAAAGCCTGTTAAGGAAAAGGTTTCTAAGGCTGAAGCTGATGAATTAAAGGCTAAGTTAGAAGCTGCTGGTGCAACTGTAGAAGTAAAGTAATTTTAACATGAAGAAATTAGACCTGAGTAAATTCTCAGGTCTATTTGCTTATA
>JAIDMV010000128.1 GCA_029050385.1 Anaeroplasmataceae bacterium
GCTTTAATGATTTATTTTCTTTTGAAGATTTTATAAAAAAAATTGACAAAAATTAAAAATTGATATATGATAGTATTACTTAAGGGAGTAGATGGCCAGATAGGGCAGTAGATTTCGTCAGGACGAAGGAGACTTCCGGAATTACTTGAAACATCAAGACTTAAGTATAGTAGTATTACTATGCTTGTCTTGTGGCATACTATATTTAGACAGGCTAGTGCCTGTTTATTTTTTTGGAGGAAAACATATGGAAGACAATATTAGATTTGAACAAAAAAGTATAGAAGAAACAAAAGTGATATTAGAATCAGATGCTATAACAGGTCTTACCAAAGATGAAGCAGAAAAACGCATTTCATTATATGGAACAAATGAATTAAAAGAAAAAAAGAAAAAATCATGGTTTAAGATTTTTTTAGGAGAATTAAATAATCCGATGATATTTGTTTTATTTGCCGCTATTGCAGTAACTCTCGGTTTATCTATTTATGAAACCATTGTTACCATAAAAGCGAATGAACCTTTTGATTTTTTATCTACAGGCGACTGGCCCGATGTCATTATTATTTTAGCTGTTATCATTTTAAATTCTTTGATTGGAACAATCCAAGAGTTGAAGGCAGAAAGTTCATTAGAGGCTTTAAAGAAAATGTCTAGTCCAGAATCTACAGTCATACGTGATGGACTTCATCAAAAAATTAAATCGAGTGAGCTTGTGGTAGGTGATATCGTTGTATTAGAAGAAGGAGACACAGTAGGGGCAGATTTACGATTAGTAGAAAGTGTAAATTTAAAAATCAATGAATCTTCTTTAACTGGAGAGTCTGTACCAATTGAAAAGGATGCAGAATTGGTTTTTGACAAGGAAGTAGGAATTGGCGATCGTTTAAATTGTGCTTATATGTCTACAACAGTAAGTTATGGACGTGGTTTAGGCATAGTCATTAAAACAGGAATGCATACAGAAATAGGTAAAATTGCTGATGCAATCTCAGAGACAAAAACAGAAGCAACACCTTTACAAAAGGTTTTAGCGAAGCTCTCTAAGGGATTAGGTTTTCTAACTCTTATGATTGTTTTTGCAGTACTACTTGTAGATATCATTTGGATTTGTGTTGATGGGAAGGGAACACTGATAGAGGCATACATTGAAGCTATTTTAACAGCCATTTCTTTAGCTGTTGCAGCAATTCCAGAAGGCTTGCCAGCCGTAGTAACTATTGTGTTATCTATAGGAGTCCAAAAGATGGTTAAGGCAAATACTGTAGTCCGCAAGCTTCCTAGTGTAGAAACTTTAGGAGCAGTACAAGTTGTTTGTTCTGATAAAACAGGGACATTAACTCAAAACCGTATGACAGTCGTTGAAGCCTACTCCAAAGGAATATTTTATAAGAGTGATGAGTTTACAGAGGAGAACCAAGATGAGAATCTGCGTCTTTTAGCAAGGGGGATGAGTCTTTGTTCTAACGCAACAGTTGATGATGGACTATATGGAGATCCAACGGAAATAGCGTTAGTGCTTTTTGCAAACAGCTTTGGACTAACCAAAAAAGAATTGGAAAATTCTACACCTAGAATAGATGAGTTGCCTTTTGATAGTGTTCGTAAAATGATGTCAACGAAGCATCAAACTGATCAAGGATCTATAGTATATACAAAGGGTGCAGTAGATAGTATATTAAAAGGAACGACTCATATTATAGAAGACGGAAAAACTAGAAAAATTGAAGCAGAGGATATTCAAAAGATCAATGATGCAAACTCTTATTTTTCTAGTAAAGCATTGCGTGTACTTGCATTAGCATATACTAAAGAATCCTCTATAACAGAAGAAAATATGATATTTGTTGGATTAGTGGCAATGATAGATCCACCACGTCCAGAGGCAAAAGCTGCTGTAGAAAAATTTAAGACAGCAGGAATTAAGACGGTTATGATTACAGGAGATCATAAGGATACTGCTTTTGCAGTAGCTAAGGAACTAGGAATATGTGAAAGACAAGAAGAATGCTATACAGGTCAAGAAATAGATTCTTTAAATGAAGAAGAATTAAAAGAAATCTGTAAAGCAGCTCGTGTATTTGCTAGAGTATCTCCACAAAATAAAGTAGATATTGTATCGGCTTTTCAGGCCTTGGGAAATACAGTTGCAATGACAGGAGATGGTGTAAATGATGCCCCTAGTTTAAAGACTGCTAATATCGGTATTGCGATGGGAATTACAGGAACAGATGTTGCAAAGAGTGCAGCAGATATGGTTTTAACGGATGATAACTTTGCCTCTATTGAAAAGGCTGTAGAGGAAGGAAGAGGCATATTTGCCAACATTCGTAAAACAGTATTCTTCCTTTTAGGCAGTAATATTGCAGAAGTGTTTGCCTTATTTTTCTTAATTTGTTTAGGACTTCCAACACCTTTAATTGCAATCCATCTTTTATGGGTAAATTTGGTTACAGATTCCTTGCCTGCAATAGCTTTAGGCATGCAGCCTAAGGATAAAGACATCATGAAAGAAAAGCCTAGGGATTCAAAGGAAAGTATCTTTGCACATGGGGGTCTTGTGTTGACTTTAGGATATGGTATCGTCATAACATTTGCTGTTATTATGGCCTACTTTACGTGTGGGTGGTTAAATGGTGCTGTTTCTTTGATGGATATAAAAGCTTTATATAATAGTAATCCTCAAATTCTTCACCAAGCACAAACTATGGCATTTACGACTTTAGCCTTATGTGAACTATTCCATATGTTAGGAATGAGCAATGTAAATCGTAGTTTTATTTATGTAGTTAAGGATAAGAACTGGATGCTATTCGTAGCTTTCTTTATTGGTATTATATTACAGCTCTTTGTTGTACAAACTCCAGGTGTAAAAGAAGTATTTTCAACTTATAGCCTAACAGGAGTAGAATGGGGAATAATGCTTGGTTTATCTTTACTTCCACTTGTTGTTCATGAAATCATTGTATTGATAAATATATTGAGAAAGAACAAAATTGACAAGTAAGAAGATAAAACAATAAGGTATGGTTGTTAAAAAATTCAATGCTTGAAATAAAAGGTCTTCTTAAGGAAGAACCTTTTTATTAATATGGCATAAAAAAACATCCGCATATAGCGAATGTCATTCATAGTATTTCTTTTTGCTTTGAATATTTGAATCTTAATAACTCAATAGAGGAAGTTTCCTCGTTAATTCTGTAAACCAGAATATAATTTTTTATATTTGTATGTCGAATGGTAT
>JAIDMV010000129.1 GCA_029050385.1 Anaeroplasmataceae bacterium
GCTAGGAAGCTTGTCCAAAGATAAACCCATATAATCTAGAATATCTTTAGAAAAACATTTATGATGTATATCTAACATCTGCATACCTGAAGCATCCGAATATTCAGTAGAAAAACTTCCTGTTAACGCATACCTCACAAAATCCTTTGGAAGCATAATTTTATCTATTTTTTTGTAGATTTCAGGTTCATTTCTTTTTACCCATAAAAGCTTAGATAGCGTAAACGAAGGAATAACAGGGTTCCCCGTTATCGCCTTCATTCTATCATTACCAAAATTATGAACAAGTTCTTCTGCTTCATTTATAGCTCTATTATCACACCATATGATACTTGGTCTTAAAATTTGATTATTCTCATCCAATAAAACCAACCCATGCATCTGTCCAGATAAGCCGATTCCTGAAATAGAATATCCTTCTTTTGTGACAGCCTTAATTGTTTCCTTTGTTGCAGTAAACCAGTCTAACGGATTTTCTTCTGCATACCCCGGCTTTGGAACTGTCATATCATATGCATATGATTTTGAAGTCATTACTTCACCCAATTCATTAAAGCACACTGTTTTCGTTCCACTAGTTCCTATATCAATTCCTAAATAATATTTCATAAGCAACCTCATATTTTATATTTTTTTCTTTTTCCCTTGACTATGTACTATACTATCTTCGGGAACACTTGATGTGATAAAAGCATTACTTCCTATGGTTACATTAGGACCTATCACAGTATCTCCTCCAAAGATAGATGCCTCCGAATAAATAGTGACATGATCTAATATAGTTGGGTGCCTTTTAACTCCCTTAAGCTTATGTCCATCCTTTAAGGATAAAGCTCCTAAAGTTACTCCTTGATATATTTTAACATAGTTTCCAATACTTGTCGTTTCTCCTATAACAATTCCTGTACCATGGTCAATAAAGAAATGATGCCCTATACAAGCAGATGGATGAATATCAATCCCTGTCCTACTATGTGCTTCTTCGCTCAATATTCTTGGCAACAAAGGAATATCTAAATTTGAAAGCTCATGAGCAATACGGTACATAAATATTGCATAAAATCCTGGATAACATAATATAATTTCTGTTTTAGAATTTGAGGCAGGATCTCCCTCGAAGATAGCTTCTAAATCCATACATAGAATTTCATCTAACTCAGGCAGCTTTTCAACAAATGCTGCAACTAGGTTACCTGTATCTAGATTTATCTTTAACATCTGTTCAATACTATGAATAAGTAGTGTTAGATTCTTTTTTAAAGCATTCAGTTTTAATTCAAAATAGGTATTTCCATCTAAAATTTCATCACTATAGCCAGGAAATAAAATCCCCCAAGTAGATTGGATAAAATCCCGTACAACTTCTTTTTTCAGCATTTGCATTTCATTGAGATTTTCTTTTTTTAAAGAAAGCCAATGCTCTACTGTTTGACTCATTCGTCCAACTCCCATACCTATTTACTATTATATAATGTTTTAAGAAAAAAAGAAACTATAGAAAAGAAAATTCCTCAAAAATGAGGAATTAATAAACACCTAAAGCTAGCATAGCCTTTGAAACTTTTTCAAAGCCAGCAATATTGGCTCCAGTAAGAGTATCAAACGGATCACCTAAGCTTACTGCAGTATCATAGGTATTATGGAAAATGTTAATCATAATTTCTTTTAGCTTTTCATCGACCTCTTCAAAGCTCCAGCTAAGTCTAGCTGAATTTTGACACATCTCTAAGCCAGAAGTGGCAACACCACCTGCATTAGCCGCCTTTGCAGGACCATAAACAATTTTATGCTCCATAAAGTATTTTGCAGCGTCTAAGGTAGAAGGCATATTAGCACCTTCACATACTGCAATAACACCATTTTGAACTAATACTTTTGCATCCTCTAAATCAAGTTCATTCTGAGTTGCGCAAGGAAGTGCTATATCACATGGAATCTGCCATATTCCTTTTGGTCCCTCATGATAGGAAGCTGATGGAACTTGTTCTAGATATTCTTTGATTCTACCTCTTCTAACTTCCTTGATTTCTTGAATCACATCTAATTTAATCCCTTTTGGATCATATATATACCCATTAGAATCACTCATAGCAACCACCTTAGCTCCAAGTTCAGTTGCTTTCTTACAAGCGTAGATTGCAACATTACCAGAGCCAGATACTACGACTGTTTTGCCTTTAAAGGAATCCTTTTTCATTACCTTTAAAGCCTCTTCTGTAAAGTAACATAATCCATATCCTGTTGCCTCAGTACGAGCTAAAGATCCTCCATATGGGATTCCTTTTCCAGTTAAAACACCTACTGTCTTATTCTTAATTCTTTTATATTGACCATATAGATATCCTATTTCTCTACCACCAACACCGATATCTCCTGCAGGTACATCTGTGTCCTCTCCAATATGACGATATAACTCTGTCATAAATGCTTGACAGAAACTCATAATTTCATTGTCTGATTTTCCCTTAGGATCAAAATCAGAACCACCTTTTCCTCCGCCCATAGGAAGCGAAGTCAAGGAATTCTTTAATACCTGTTCCAACCCTAAAAATTTTATAATGGAGGCATTTACACTCGGATGAAAACGTAATCCACCTTTGTAAGGTCCAATACTGGAATTATACTGTACACGATATCCTCTATTAACTTGAACCTCACCTTTATCATCTACCCAAGCAACTCTAAACTGTACAAAACGCTCTGGCTCAACAAAACGTTCTATTATTTTATTTTTTTCTAATTGTGGGTGCTTTTCTATATAAGGCTCTAAAGATTCTAGAATCTCATATGCCGCTTGTAAAAACTCTTTTTCATTTTCATTTTTCTTTTTTAAATCATCATAGACTCTCTTAATATACTCTGTTTTTAACATATGAACATATCCTTTCTTCATTCGCAATTTATATCATACCACTAAAATACAAAAAAATCTATACAATGTTATCAAATGTTCGATAAATAATAGTAAAAAATAAATAATATTTTTATATTCATTTCCTATTACAAATAAATATCTCTAATTCTTCATTTCATTCTATGCATCATGAAGAAAATTTAATTCTATTCTATCTATCTTTTTTATTCCTCTTATGCTATAATAATCCTATTCGAAATAAAAAAGTAGTTTGGTGTAATCCATTATTACAATTTAAAAAAA
>JAIDMV010000013.1 GCA_029050385.1 Anaeroplasmataceae bacterium
AATTTCAACAACCTTCTTATTATTTATTTTACTAGGAAGAGATAATTCATTTGTACCAACTTCATATAAATTAACAATTTGACCAGTCCCATCATGCATAACAGCTTGGTTCCATAACCAAGCTTGATATCTAATATCATTTATTAGCGTATTCCTATGCGTTCCATTAGAAATACTATTCATTGTATTCATATTAATCCAATAGGGTATGTTAGCAGAGCCATAATTACCATATGCATAGCCCTCCCAATTTCTACATCCTGTAGAAACATACGAACTACTATATCCTACTTCACGACCTGGACCACATGATAAGCAATATTGCTTGCACGAATCTTTCGTTTGAACAGATTTTAAGGCATTTAAATTATATTTATCTACCGTTTTTACAACTGGTTCCTGTTTATTTTCAATATTTAATTTGTCATTACTTGCAGTATAATTATTTTCATTTAAATTACTTGGTTCCTCTATTGAAACATAAGAACAGTTTGATCCAAAATTCACTCTTTTTAAAAAAACTATACAGCCTAAAACCAATGCAATATTTAAGATTTTTTTTAATAACTTCATTTTTTCATAACCTCTACTCTTTATAATATACTTTTAATAGGTAAGTGAAATTAAAAAATTTTACATCTTCAATTGTATATTCTTCAAGAAACAAAATATCTGATGTTATACAGCTACTACTATTAAATAATACTACAACACAATTGTTATAGGTTCCATAATACCCTACAACTTTAACATCTTCTAATGTAACATTTTTGTAAGACTGCTCAAGATACTTTTTTTGGGCTTTTCTAGCTTCATTTTCCATTTTAGAGGATAATACCTCGGGATCTAATGTTTTAGGGGTAAAGTCAGAGTTTTCCACACCATTTTCTTTATTGTAGTAATATGCAACATTCAATAAATCTTCTCTACTAAGAAGATTTTTATTATATGCCTCTTCTAAAGAATAAAGTTCACCACCTGTTTTACTACATCCTGTAAGAATCAAACAAACCAAGACTATAACAACTACAAAAACTCCCTTTAAAGTACTTTTTAACATATTAAAAACTCCCCTTTCTTTTTGGGGGAGTATAAATTTTTCATCTCCCCCACTTCACTTTAAATTATAACAATATACAAAAAGGGTGTCAAGTACATCTTATTTTTAGAGAAAATGCAAAAAAAGACTTGCTGTAAAGTTAGGTTTATAGTTTATAATAAAATCGAGGTGAAATATTATGCAAATAAAAGATTTATCCAAGAACACTGGAATCTCCATTTCAGCAATCCGGTATTATGAAAAAATAGGACTCATTCATCCTGAAAAAGAAGGATATTATAAGATTTATACCTGGGAAATACAAGAACAACTTTTGGCAATCAAAAAACTTCAATCAGCAGGTCTTAGTCTTAAAGATTTACTAAAGCTATTCTCATTGCCAAATAAAGAACCTAATCAATTAGAAAAAAATGAATTAAATCAGATTTCAACTCTATTAGAACAGTCGTTAAAGAAAATAGAAACTCAAGAAAAGCTTCTAGTAGAGTCAAGAAAAATGATTGAAAAAATGAAAAAGAAAGTAGACTTATGCTATGAAGCTCACAAGTAGTATACTCCTTATTCTATATGCTTCTATTATGAGTATTCCTTTATTTAGTAAGGAAATAACTATAAAAACGAAAACATGTTTAACTTTTTGTGAAGTTCTTACTTTACTTCATCTTGTTTTATTTTTTAATAACATATATAT
>JAIDMV010000130.1 GCA_029050385.1 Anaeroplasmataceae bacterium
ATCTAAAACAGTAATTAAAATTGCATAGAATAAAGAGGCAAGCAAAGCTAACCAAAGATTAATTTTAGAATATCTTAAAACGAACGCGAACAAATAAAACAAAAGGAAAAACATAGAGTTAATAGACACTGCAGAAATATAATATGGTGGAACTAAATATAGTGTAATACATAACAAACCTACTGCCAGTAAGCTTTGAATCAAATACACGATTCTTTTATTCCAAAAGGAGAATACTAGTAAGCAAGTGATTCCTGCCAATATACAACCATAAAGATAATTTAAAGATAGATTAAAAAAATCCAATCCTGCAATCAAGCCTAATACAGAAAAGATTGTCATTAATCCAATGCTTAAGACGGGAAGGCCTCGGATTCTTTCCCTTGCATCTTCCTCATTTAGCAAATAATTATCAAAAGGTATATCTTCTAAATAACGACATACTTCTTTTTTTACTTTATATTCCTTATGTTCCTGCCAATCTGTATCGTCTAAAGCAACATAAACAATATCCTTATGATATTTCTTGGCAGTATTTATTTGGAATAAAACCCAATCATCTAACAAACAAGCTTCACTTAATAAACATATCACCAATTTAGAATCCTTAATCTCTTGAGCAATAGTCTTCTTCCAATCTGCCCCCTTAGGAACAAGTTGATCAAACCATACCTGATACTCTCTTTCTTTTAAGGACTTATAATATTCAATTGCAGTTCTACGGTTATGCACCTTATAAGAAATAAAAATATCATTCATACAAGAAAACTCCAATACTAAATTTTTATTCTACTGATTTTAAAGATTCAACCATCTTAATTTTTTTCATTTTTGGAATAAACAACAATAATACAACAAATACAAAAGCGGCTGTAATCAAGAAAGAATACAAGAAATTAAGTCCCCCTAATGTAGTGGAAAAGCATTGACCTGGACTAGAAATTTTTTGGATTACAAATAAATTTAATAATGGTCCTAAGCCAAAGCCAAACAAAATTCCTAAAATACTCATCAGAATAATCTCTCTATAAATATAACCTAAAACTTCTTTCTTCTGATAGCCTAATACCTTTAGGGTAGCTATCTCCTTAATTCGCTCATTGATATTGATATTCGTTAAATTATAAATCACAATAATCGCTAGAAGTCCTGAGCAGAAAATAATTACTATTATAATTAGATCGATTCCGTTGGATAGTGAAGCATACAGTTCTTTAGATTGCCTTAAATCTGAAACTGCGTTCACATTTTCTACCTCGTGAACCTTCTTAACTATTGTATCATAATTTTGCTGATCTAAAACACCTAATTTTAAAAAGACAACATTTGTCTCTTTCTCTATCTTTTTCGTAATAATATAATTGTTAATATAATTTTCAAAAACAGAATGTACTATAAACTCTTTTTCCTTACCATTTACTTCTACAATCATTGTGCTTCCCTTTTTCAATCTGAAATTTCGGGCAAGCTGTGAGGAAATAATTACAGAATTTTCTGGAAGTTCCTTCACCCCTAAGTTCATATATTCGGTTATTGAATCATCAGCATATAAGATATCTATAGAATACTCCTTATTTTTCTTTAGTTTCCCCTCTTCTTTATACAGATAAGTAAATTCACTATCTATCAAAAAATCTAATTCAACCTCGCCATAAACATCTAATGAAAAATCATAGCGTAAAATATCTTCAAATTGTACTGAGGATGCTGAGCCTAAAGAATCTCTTAATCCCAAGCCTACAATCATTAGCCCTGTACATCCTCCCACACCAACAATCATCATAATTAGATTCCGTTTGAAACGGAAGATATTTCGAATAGAGGATTTATATTTAAATTTCAATTTCTTCCAAATAAATCCTATTCGTTCTAGAAGTATTCTTCTTCCAGCCTTTGGAGCTTTTGGAACAAGTAATGCATTGGGCTTTTCCATCAAAGTTTTTAAACATACTGCAATCATAACAACAAAGACAGTTACACTCATAGAAACAGAAGCTAAAAGTACACACCAAGCATACCAGCTATACTGTCCCTGAGGCATAATAAATAAAGAGTTATAACAATAATAGATTGCCATAGGAAGACCATATACACCTAACAATAAACCAACAGATGAACCAATTAGACAAGCAAATAAAGCATAAATAAAATATTTATTTAAAATTCTCAAATTAGTATAACCAAGAGATTTTAATGTGCCAATAGAACTTCTGTCCTCTTGAACTAAACGAGTCACAGAGGTTAAAGCAATTAATGTAGCAATGAAAAAGAAAAAGAACGGGAATACTACAGCTACATTATTTACCTTACTCGCATTCGCATCAAAAGAAACATAGCTTAGATTACTTTTTCTATCCAACACATACCACTTCATCTCAGTAAATTGTTCATCAACAGCTTTCTTAATGGTTTCTTCCTGTGCTTCTAAAAGAGAATCCACCACACTACTTGGAAGATTAGGATTGGCTTCAACTATCTTTTTTCTAGCCTCTTCTTTGGCTTCACTATATAATTTTTCTAATCTTTTATTCATATATAAAGGAGATATATCTTCTAATTTTTGTTCTGTTGGATCTAAGAAATCAAAATATGCTTTCTTAAAGGAATGAAGCTCTTTAGCTCCTGTAATAGTGATGACTATATCCGTTATAGGTACTTTATAATATGCTTCATCTACATAAATAATAGAATCTAAATTTCCATCTCCGATTTGCGTGTTTTCCTGCATACGATAATAATACACTGGGGAATTACATACTCCAACAATTGTATAAGAAATACCATCAACATCAATTTGCTGATTTAAAGGATGCTTATCTAAGAATATACCCATATTTTGAATTACACATTCTTTATCGTTATTAGGTAAACGTCCTTCAATTAAAGTAAGTTGATTTATATTAGATTTAAAAGAATTCACAATTCGCCTGGTTGTAATATCAACACCATCGTATTGAGTTTTAAAATCTATAGTAGAAAAGCCTTCTATATCCTCAATTTCTTTTATATCTTCTTTCAAAGAAACAACATCCTCATCAGAAAATCCGATTGTACTTTTTAAAAGAATATCATATGTATTGGTTTCATCATAATGGCGTTCCATAGAATCCTGTAAATCAGGAGTAGCTGAAAGAAGTCCAATTAAAAAACCAACACCTAAAGCCATAATCGCTACTATCGCAATCAGTCTAGTCAAATTCTTTTTAAAGTCTCTTAGAATGGTTTTTATAAATGTTTTCTTCATTCACATCACCACTCAATCTCTTCAATTGGTACAGGACGTTCATTATAGTACTCTTCTTCAACTTTACCATTTTTAACTCGAATGACATGATCAGCCATTTTCGTTATTGCCGCATTATGCGTAATGACAATAACTGTCTTAGAAGTTTGTCTACATGTATCGTGTAAAAGCTTTAAAATACTTTTTCCTGTTTGATAATCTAGGGCACCTGTTGGTTCATCGCATAATAATATCTTAGGATTTTTAGCAATTGCTCTAGCGATACTTACACGCTGTTGTTCACCGCCAGAAAGCTGAGCAGGGAAATTATTTAAACGCTCCTCTAATCCAACAGATTTTAAAACCTCAACAGGATCTAAAGGATTCTTACATATCTCTACTGCGATTTCTATATTCTCTAAAGCCGTCAAGTTTGGCATTAAATTATAAAATTGAAAAACAAAGCCTACATCATATCTTCTATAATTTGTAAGTTCTCTGTCATTCATTTTGCTAACCTCTGCTCCATCAACAAAAATGTCTCCAGAGTCACAGCCCTCCATACCGCCTAGTAAATTTAAAATGGTTGTTTTACCTGCTCCAGAAGGACCAACAATTACACAAAATTCTTTTTCTTTAATAGAAAAAGAGACTTCGTCATTAGCAACGATTTCTTGACTTCCAGCGATATATTTTTTTGTTACGTTTTGAAATGTTACAAATTCCATACTTGTGTCCTCCAAATAAAGTAGTAGTTTCTATTCATTTTAACATAAATAAACAAATTTGAAAATTGCTTTTTTAAGAATTATTTATAAATTAAAGCTTACTAATTTTATAAATATTTTTTCAAATACTCTAAAAAGATTTCTGCACACTTAGGAAAAACCTGATACTTTTTCCATGCAATATCCAAATGAGATTCTAATCTTGGATAAAGCGGTCTAAAACAAAGATTACTATTCCCACTTGTGTTAATGAGTTTATCTAAACTTACTGCATAACCCACTCCTTCTTCAACTAGAATGGATGCATTATATAAAAGATTATAGGTGGCTACAATATTTAATTCTTCTGCAGATTTACCAAACCAATCTGAAATCATACTTTTTCCTAAAGAATGTCTAGAACGAATCAGTGGCTTATCCCATAAATCCTTAGGGGTAATAGATTCTTTATCAGCAAGTGGACTATCCTTTCTCATAAGAACTCCCCATATATCCGTTAAGGGTAAACGAAGATAGTCATATTTATCTAAATTAGCAGGCTCAATAAAAATTCCAAAATCAATTAATCCCTTATCTAGCTTTTCAGATATGGCCACCATATCTCCACTATAGATATGAAATTTAACATTTGGATAATCTTTTTGTACATCATATATAGCTTTGGCAATCAATTCCATAGCATAGGATTCTCCTCCACCTATATAAATTTCGCCACTTATATCTTTAACAGGAGAGTTCAATTCGTTTTCTGTTTTATTATATAGTTCTAATATTTCTTCTGCACGCTTATATAAAAGTCTACCCGCATCTGTAAGTGTAATTTTTCTACTTCCACGAATAAAAAGAGGCTGTCCTACTTCTTTTTCTAAATTTTGCATCTGACGAGATAAATTAGGTTGTGTAACAAATAAAACCTCTGCTGCCTTAGATATGCTTTCTTCTTTTACAACAGCCATAAAATATCTTAATTCTCTTAATTCCATAGTATCACCTACCTATACTATATCATAGCAAATCTATGCTTGTCAATTATAGTTCCCCTATAAAATATAAGTATTTGATATATATTAAAATATAAAATATACTAATAATAGAGATACATAAGGAGAAAATTATGGATGCAATAGAATTTAAAAAGAAAATGAACAATCAAACCTATATCATTGCCAATTCTGATATGCACTTATATATGCATGAGGCATCCCAAAGAGCCAGGAAAATTACATTTGAAATCAATAGCACGTTTCATACCAATGAAGAACTTTGTGAGTTATTTTCCAAGCTTACTGGTAAAACTATAGATAAATCCTTTGGTTTATTTCCACCTTTTTACACCGATTACGGACAGAACATATCCTTAGGAAAAAATGTATTTATCAATTCAGGGTGCTGTTTCCAAGATCAAGGTGGAATAGAAATTGGGAACAATGTATTAATTGGTCAACAAGTTGTTCTTGCAACATTAAATCATGATTTAATTCCTATTAAACGTGCAAATATGCAACCTTCTCCTATCAAGATTGGAAACGATGTTTGGATAGGAGCACATGCAACCATTCTTCCTGGAGTAACCATTGGAGATGGAGCAGTTATTGCTGCAGGAGCAGTTGTTACTAAAGATGTCCCCAAGAACACGGTAGTTGCAGGGGTACCTGCAAAGGTAATAAAAAAAATCGAGGAGGAATAAAACAATGAAAAAATTAAAATTGACAAAAAAATGGGATAAGGTTTTTCCAAAAAGTGAAAAGGTAAATCACGAAAAAATTACATTTCATAATCGTTATGGAATATTACTTGTAGCAGATTTGTATATTCCTAAAAATGCTTTAGGCAAGCTTCCTGCCATTGCAGTTTGTGGGCCATTTGGAGCTGTAAAAGAACAATCTTCTGGGCTTTATGCACAAACACTAGCAGAACGTGGATTTTTAACAATTGCTTTTGATCCTTCTTTTACTGGTGAAAGTGGTGGAGAACCAAGATATGTAGCTTCTCCTGATATAAACACTGAAGATTTCTGTGCAGCAGTTGACTATCTTTCTTGTCGTAATGATGTTGATAAAGAAAAAATAGGAATTATAGGAATCTGTGGCTGGGGTGGCATGGCGATTAATGCAGCAGCTATAGATACTAGAATTAAAGTAACCATTGCTTCTACTATGTATGATATGACAAGAGTAAATGCAAAGGGTTATTTTGATTCTACAGATAGTGAAGAAGCACGCTACGAAATCAAAAAAGCATTAAATGCACAGCGTATTCAAGATTATAAAAATGGATATTATGAGCTTGGTGGTGGGGTCATTGATCCACTTCCTTCTGATGCACCATTCTATGTAAAGGATTATTATGATTACTATAAAACCCCTAGAGGCTATCATAAACGCTCACTTAATTCTAATGGAGGTTGGAATAAAACTTCTGCACTTTCCTTTATCAATATGCCTATCCTTGCTTATAGTAATGAAATTAAAAGCGCTGTAATGCTGATTCATGGAGAAAAGGCACATTCTTGTTACTTTAGTAAGGATGTATTCAAACAATTAAAAGGAGATAATAAAGAGCTAGTAATTATTCCAAATGCTGTACATACAGATTTATATGATAGGACAGATATTATTCCATTTGACAAAATAGAAAACTTTTTTTCAACTTATATGAATAAGGAGTAAAATATGAAAAAATTATTTGGAAGTATTTTATTTATTCTACTTTTCTTCTGCTTGACAGGATGTAAAGCAGGAAATACAGATGACAATCCAAAAATCCCAGATGAGCCTAAAGGAGATAGTGATGTGAACAATCCACCCGTAGTATCAGCATCAAATATTCTTATTGCATGCTTTTCTTGTACAAATACAACTAAAACGATAGCGGAAATAATTAAAGAGGAAACAAATGGAACACTTTATGAAATAACACCAGAAGTTCCATATACTGCTGAGGATTTAAAATATTATACCAATGGCAGAGTAGATCAAGAACAAGCCGATTCCTCTATCCGTCCTGCAATAAATGGAAAGGTGGAAAATATGAATCAGTATGATATCATATTTTTAGGATATCCAATTTGGCATGGACAAGCGCCACGCATTATTTCTACATTTTTAGAAAGCTATGACCTTTCAACTAAAACCATCATTCCTTTCTGTACCTCTCATAGTAGTGGCATTGGTTCTAGTGATATAAATCTACATTCTTTAGCTTCTAAGTCCAACTGGATGGCAGGGAAGCGTTTCTCTTCAGGGACAACGAAACAGACAATTTCAGAATGGATAAAAAGTCTGAACTTAAATGCTTCTCCTGTTTCCTCCTTTCATCTAGAAAAAGGAAAAAATGGATGGGCTCCAACTGTAAGATTAAATAGTGGCTATGATATGCCTATCCTTGGTTTAGGTACCTATAGCCTACATGGAGATACCTGTAAAAATGCAGTTCTTTCCGCCATAAATCAAGGATATCGTCTGATTGATACAGCTCATATGTATGGAAATGAAGTAGAAATTGGAGAAGCTATTAGAGAATCTAAAGTGCCACGTGAAGATATCTTTGTTATAACAAAGATTTACCCTGGAGAACAATTTTCACATCCAGAACAAGCAATTGAGGAATCCTTAAATAAACTCAACATTGGCTACATTGATATGATGTTACTGCATCATCCTGGCAATAATGACATAAATGCCTATAAAGCGATAGAGAAATATGTAGAACAAGGGAAAATTCATTCTATTGGCTTATCCAATTGGTATATTGAAGAAATTGATGATTTTATTTCCAAAGTGAATATTATGCCATCTCTTATCCAAAATGAAATTCATCCCTACTATCAAGAACAAAATGTTATTCCTTATATGCATAAATTAGGAATCGTAATGCAAGCTTGGTATCCACTTGGAGGACGCGGACATACAGCAGAACTTCTAGCTGATAGTTCTATAAACAATATTGCAAAAGCACATGATAAATCATCTGCACAGATTATTTTAAGATGGCATTTACAACGTGGAGTTGTTGCAATACCAGGATCAAGTAATCCAGAGCACATCTTAGAAAATATTTCTATATTTGATTTTGAATTATCAAATGAAGAGATGCAAGAAATTGCATCTTTAGAAAGGAATGAAAAACATGACTGGTACTAAAGTTTTTAAAAAAATACTTCTCATTTCCATTCTTCTTTTCTCTTTGGTCTCTTGTCAAAAGAATATTCCTCAAGAACAACCTCCTTCTCATGATGAGAATCCAATAGAAACACCTACTCAACCTGAAGAGAGCAATACACCAGAGGTGATTACTAAAATGATTTTAACTATCAATGAAAACAAATTGGAAATAACTCTTGCAAAGAATTCCGCAGTTGATGCACTTATAGAAATTTTAAAACAAAAGGAAATTACCATTATCGTAAACGATTATGGTGGATTTGAGAAGGTTGGAGATTTAGGGTTTTCTCTTCCAACTAGTAATTCACAAATCACAACTGAACCAGGAGATGTTATTCTTTATTCTGGAAATCAAATTGTATTATTTTATGGCAATAATACTTGGTCTTACACAAGACTAGGAAAAATAGAAGGCTATTCTGTAAATGAACTGCGCAATATTCTTAACGCAGATAAAGGCAGTATAAAAATCACTTTAAGTTTAGATTAAGAATAACAAAAAAGGGTGAGGCAGATGCCTCACCTTTATTATGAAAAAATCACTTAATAAATAAAACAATTAAAATAACAAATACTGAATCAATTAAGAATACTAGAATGGTAGAAAGGATAGCTGATTTGAATAATTCCTTTTGTCCTTTATAACCTAACATCCAAATAGCGCACCCTAACCAAATCGGAGAGGCGCATAACAAAAGATTATATCCTCCTATAGCAAGAATTGCGATTAACGCATTATCTTTAGGACAAAACCAAAGCATTACAAAAAATAAGGACATTACAACCCAATAGGGTAAAATAAAGATGCTACTTCTTTTTAGAATAGTCAGCATAAGCCATTCCTCCTTTTTCGTATTTTTATTATATCCAAAACCCATAATTTTGTCAATTTTATACACCTGCTCACATAAAGTTAATTAGGTGATTTATTTGAAAAAACGATATTTATTTTTGTTTTTATTATTGTGTATAGCC
>JAIDMV010000131.1 GCA_029050385.1 Anaeroplasmataceae bacterium
GTACTATTTATAGTATAAGTAAAAACCTTTATATTATTTATTTTATTTGTATTAATGTATATCTTCTTATATACAATTGGTTTTAATCTTGGAATAACAACCTCTATCACAATAAATATTAAAGATATGAGTATCGTTATATGTAAAAAAGTTAAAAGATAATCATAAGAAAAATGTGTCAAAACAAATTCCATTAGTCTGTGAAGTAAAATGGAATTATTTAAACAAAAAATACTATAATAATCTATTTGATTACAAATCGCTATTACATATTTACAGGATAGATCATATAGAAACTCTATTCCTATACCTAGTCTATATAAACATAGTAACGCAAAATACATTGCGGCAGTTCCTAATATAGATAAAAACAAGAATTTAGTGCTCTTAGAATATGCAGAGGCTATTCCTAAAATAAGGACACATAAAAATATTAAAATTATATTATTCTCCATAAAGTTAAATAAAAACTCTAACATAAGCCCCTCTCCTTTCTAATGACACTTATCTAATATAATTATTTTACCATTTTTAGGCAAGCGAAACAATAAATATATTTAAAATAATAAATAAAAAGACACATTTTTCTACAAATTTAGAAAGATATGTCTAGTCCATTTAACTTTATAAGCTTGTTATGTTTGGAGTGGGTGGCTCCTGTTGAAAAAATATACTCGAATCAACCGTTCCCATAATTACCATTAAAGGCAACATATAATAATACATATGATAAGAATTATCAATAAATCCATATAGATCAACTAAAACAAACCCAACTCCTATTGTAATAAAAAACAAAAGATCACATTTCTTTAAATTTCTATATTTTTGTATAAAGTGGATAATAAGAAATAATACTCCGACTAGCCCTCCTGCAACCAAAGTTTCAAAAAAAGTTGAGTGAAAAACCGTCGGACTATCTTGATACCCCATTGCGGTCTCGATATTTTGTATTTCACAAATCATACCAGGACCAAAAATTTTAGTTAGTGGCGATTCTTTCCAATGCTGATATGCTGAATTCCATATCTCTTTTCTTCCATTATCATCAAATCCAAGAGTAAATACATTTTCCATTACTTTTTCTATTACATCACTCAGTGGCTCTTTCAAGCAAACCATACCTATTAATCCCAACAAGAAATATATCATAAAGACATTTTGATAAAGCCGTGCTTTCTTGGACACAAAGAATAAACAAATGTATAAAATTCCTACCTCTATAAAACCAAACAAATATGCTCCTCTACTTGTTGTTAATATAATGCCTACAATACCGATAATGATTTTAAAATTCTGATAAATCATTCCACTAATTTTTTCTTGCTTGCCTAACAAATAAAAAACAAATGGCAAGGATAAGCACAATAGAATTCCCGCTTCGTTACACAAGCCCCATCCCAAATAATACCACATTGCTAAAATATGGGTGCCTGGCCATTTCATTTTAAGCTCATATACTCTTAATCCACATTCGCAAGCTAATATCACTGCTAAAAAAGACATACTTACAGCTAATAAGTCTATACCATTTTCTTTCATACCATTTGTCATAATCAAATATAACAATAAGTAACCTAAATTTCCAAAAAACAAAAAATAAAAAACTTCATTGCCTTTAGGGGCTCTACACCAAATAATAGGAAGAATTGTAGTTATGGCAAGCCCTGCCAAACCGATTAGAGATTTCATTTTCTTTAAATGGATTCCATCCTTAAAGGAAAAAAACACTATAATTATTGCAAAGATGCCACCAAACACCAAAACAGGTATAGGAAATGAATCACTCGCAAACCCTTCATTAAACATAAAGATAAAATAAATACAATTAGGTATTACATATTTTAAATCTTTTGTTAAAATTAACGCTGCGGTCCCAAACAAAATCATAATAATCATACCAGCAACACTACTAAACTTCCATCCAAATATAGTAATTAGTGCTAATATTGCAGCATAAATCTCATTAAAATATTTCATTTTAGTGACACTTAAAGCTCTCATATTCAATTGATTATATTTTTCTTGTATTACTG
>JAIDMV010000132.1 GCA_029050385.1 Anaeroplasmataceae bacterium
TGCATAGTCATCAATCAACTTACAAGCCTCAGTATCATCTGCGAAATGAACAATTTCTAAGTTGATACAGTTATAGAATGCACCAGCACTAACAACACGAATTGCTTTAGGGAAGGTTACATTTGTTAAACCTGTACAACCCTTAAATGCAAATGCACCTAATACATTTGTATTTAATTTCAATCCATCAGGGCCAGTTACACTTGTCTGATATGCAAATGCAAATTTACCGATTTCGGCAACCACACTCTTGTTAATTTCAATTCTTTGAATAGTTGGAGTAGTTGTAGAATTTGGATTAAAGCTAAATGCATATGGTTCAATAATTTGAGTTCCTGGAACTCTTGTACCATCTTCTAGAGTTTCAGCTCCTACAATACGAATAATATAAATGTTATTCTCAATTTCTTCTTCAGTACCATTGAACCACTTCAAATTAGGACACTCATAGAATGCATAAGTACGTATAATTTCCATTGGTCCTTCTTGAGTAACCTTTTCTAGTAAATCACAATCACGGAACATAAATGCTCCCATAACTGTAAAGTCATCTGCTGAAAGATATTCGCCCTTAAGAGTAACATTCTTTAACGCATCAGAATTTTCAAATGCATGATCAGCAACACTACGAAGAGCTGCTGGAACAACTAAGTTTTCAAATGAAGAATCCTTTGTTAAGAAATGTCCTAAAGTTGTTACAGTAGAAGGGATTACTAAATCAAGTACTGAATCCATATGGTAGAATGCGCCATTATCAATAGTAGTTAATCTACGTAATACTCCCTCTGGATCATCACTATTATCTTTAAGTTCTAGAGTCTCAATCATAGGAACATTCATTAATGCACCTGCACCAATCTTTGATGCATTGGTAATAGTAAGTGATCTTAAAGTTGCAGGAATGCAGCTTGTAATACCATTACTAAAGCTTAATGTTGTTTCATAAGTTTCCTCTAAAATATCTTCTGGTGTAGTATAAGTATGAATTGTATGCTTATTCAAGCTTATCTTCTTATCACTAACACCTATAGATGCATATTGAGTAACACTTGTCAAAGAACCATAAGGAACAGATTTTGTTACCTTTGTACGAGTAAATCCACCATTTTCTTCATCTGCAAATTCTACTGTTGTATAAGTATGTGTACCAGCAGCACGTCCAGCATTATAGAACATGTATGCAAATGTAGCATTCACACCAGTAGATGAAGCAGTATTTCCAATAAATGGAAGAGATAAATTTGTTAAATTTGAACAATATGCAAATATATGTTGACCCATAGTCTCAACACTTGTTGGAACTGTAATATCTGTGAAGGTTACACAATTCCAGAAAGCTTGAACACCTATAGATTTCACACTATCAGGAATTATAATATTTTGTAATGAGCAACAATCATAGAATGCATAATTGCCAATTGTTGTAAGAGTCTTCACTGGGAACTCTTCAGTTGTACCTGGTAGATGTACCTCCTCTAAGGAAGTGAATGCTCTAAAGGCATTTGGCATAAGTGCAGTTGCCCTAGTCAATGTAACTTCTCTTAAGGAATAAGGAGCCACTACATGCCACCAACCATAAGATACACTATATAACCATGTTGAACGATTGTTTGTATCAAGATAAGACCATGTAGTAGTTTCTAAATCTACAAAGTACCATTCTAATGTAGAATCATTTGCAGCTGAGCTTGTGATATATTCACCTACATAAGGAATAACCATATCCTCTAAACTACTACATCCAGCAAGAATACCTCTGCCGACATAAGTTAATGATTCGATAACAGAACCATCTTCATCAATTGCTTCTTCTACAACGAAATGACGCATTAAGAAGTTTTCGTAGAATGCCCAGTTACCAATTCTTGTAACACTACTTGGAATAGCCATAGTAAAGTCATATAGACGGTTATCTAACTTTCTACAACGTAAGAATGCATAATTTCCTATAGTTTCTACAGTCGCAGGAATCTTATAGTTTTGAAGTTTTGTTGCACCACTAAACATTTCATCTGCAATAAGAGTAATTGTATCTGTCTTAATCATCTCACCATCAGCGTTCTCTAAAGCTGTACAGCCCTTGAACATAGCTACACCAGTAGTTGTAGTGTATAGAATAATCTGAGTAAGACTTGTATTATCCTCAAATATAGAAGCACCTAAAACAGGAGCGTGTGTAGTTGCAGTATCTTCAGAACCAAAAATAACTGTCTCATTTTGAGTATTCTTATAGAATGCCTTTGCACCTACAGATTCAACATTTTCATAAATTGTTACCTTTGTAACATTATTACAGTTTTCAAATGCAGAAGCACCAAGTGTCAATAAACCATAAGGCATATATAATTCAAATGGAACTGCGACAGATGAATTGCTTCCACCTAAGCGGTCACAATTATAGAATGCATATGCACCAATTGAAGTAATTAGTGTTCTCTTAGCAGCATCCTCATCCTGTAATGGATACATAAAGTTAGCACAATCATAGAATGCGTGAGATTCAATTGTTGTAACAAAATATTCAAATATATTTGCTCCAGCGGCAATTTCATCCTTAGTTTGAGTTACACCATTTCCGTCTGTAACAATCTGTGATTTAGATTTTTCTGTTAATTCAATAGAAACTAAACTATCACAATTATAGAAGGCTCCAGAAGAAACAACTGTCACATCATCCATTTGTACCTTTCTAAGCTTTGTATCATTATAGAAGATTGTTCTACTGATATTATCGCCATAGATATAAGCTTCTTCTAAGCTAGGAATATGAGCAAATGTATAACCACCAGATGCAAGTTGATGTGAAGCATCTACAGTATAAGTACCATTTGTAAATACTAGCTTTTCATAACTATGTACAGTAACAATATTGTCACAACATTCAAATGCACTATTTCCAAGGGTTTGTAATCCATGAGGAAGATATAAATCAAGTTTTTGAATTTGTTCTACAGTTTGAGAAGGAGTTTCTTCATCGCCTTCTGTAGTAACATAAGTATAGCCACCTAAACGGTCATCATCATAGAATGCATAAGCACCTATATAGACAATTCTAGAATTTTCAGCTGAAACCTCATCTAAAGGATACTTAAATCTAGAGCACTGATAGAAGGCATAACTATTAATGTGCGTAATAATGTCCTCAAATACGTTAACTCCACTTGAAATGACATTACCATTATTTAATGTCACATCACATACTGTGTCATTAATTTTTTCTAAATTACTACACTTATAGAAACAATAATCCTCAACTACTTCTACATTATCCATGCTTACATCTTTTAAATTTGTACAATCTGCAAACATGTAATTTCCAGTAATCTCATTGTTTAGTACAGCCTTTGTTAAGGCAGTATCATATCTAAATGTTTCATCCGCAATAGATGTAACAGTATTTGGTATATAGATTTCGCTTAACGCACCCATATGATAGAATGCTCTCCAGCCAATTGTTTCAAGTGTTCTATTTCCCCAAACCTTTGAAACATCTGCATCTGGATCTCCCCAAACTGCTACTGGGTCAGAATATTGGCTAGGAAGTCCTACAAGATTTTGATCAGCAGCATTCTTTCCAAATGGTAAGACAATATTCTTGATTTGATTACAATCATAGAATGCACCAGCGCCAATTGTAGTGGTATCTGTAACAATCACTGTATTTAATCCAGATGGAACAATTGCATCCAAATAATTTGAGCTATTATACCAGAATCTAGACCATGTACCATATCCTAAACCATCATATAATACATTATTTGACCAATACCATGAATCATTAATCCAGTTCCAACCATTGTCATAGAACCAAATACCTAATACAGCATTTGCTCCTGTTGCTTCACGATTTAAACCGATAAATGGAACAACAAGCTTAGTTAATTTAGTATTTGTAAATGCTGAGTTACCAATTGTAGTTGTACAATTTGGTACATATACTTCACTTAAGGAAATACAACGTCCAAAGGCATTTGCACCAAGAGTTCTAAAGTTAACCTCATTAAAGTGAGCTTGACCTGGATTATCCCATAAGCGCATATTCTCCTCATTAGACCATACACCAATCGTATTTAAATTTGTACAATGAATGAATGCTTCTTGTCCAACAGTAACTAATTGATCAGATAAGAACAATTTTTTCATACCATAAGACTGAATAGTTGAAGTATATCCAATGAATATCTCTGTAGAAAGAGTCAATGTGTAGGACTTTGGAGTATAAGACCAATCTGCCCATGTACTAGCATTATGATATCTTGTACGTTCAAAATAATTTAAGTTATTTGAATTTACATTTTGGAATCTAGGGTCATTTCCATAGTAAACTTCTGCCCAGTTAAAGATATATGCAAAGGAAGCATCATGTCTAGAATTTGAAGCTACATCACCACTATAGTTAGAATAACCTATAAATGGAATATGTAGGTAAGTTATAGAAGGGCACCAGCTATAGGAATATCTACCCATAGTTGTAATCGTAGTAGGAACGATACTTCTTTCAAGACTCGTACAGAATCTGAAGAAATGAGTTGGAAGTGCTCCAGTTGCATTAGGGAAATATACAAACTTCAAACCTGTACAATCACCAAATGCATAAACACCACTTGAAATATTTGCAAAATCTAAGTAACCATATTCAATGGCATCTTCATTGAAGAATGCATATGCACCTAATTTAGAAATATTTTCATCTACATATAAATCATAGAAACCAATCATTTCACCTAGCGTAGGATTTTCCTGTGCTGGAGTACCATCACCCAAAATGCTAGTATCATTATGATATAAGTACATACCATTGTTTACATTAGCAGTCTGATAAGTTGGATCTCCTTCTGTTTCAAATACCTTAGTAGGAAGATAGTCATGTGAAATAATAATCTTTTTGATTCCTAATGTATTCGTAACAGCCTTAGAAGATTCTAGTGTTGTACTAAATGCACCATAAGAAATGATGTTTTCATTTGTGATGTAAACTTCTTGTATAGTATTAGGAATATACACTGTTAATCTTCCGTTGTCACTATAATATTGAGTGACTGGAGTTGCAGGTGTTCCTTCTAACTCTTCTGTTAATGGATCATCTCCATAGTTGAAAGGAGTTGAACCAAATATCCAGCCGAAGACAGACTCAGCCTTTTCTGTATTTGTCACTTCATTAGAAGAGCCAATAAATGGTAATACAAGTTTAATAAGGCTTGGACAACGTTCAAATGCAGCTTTACCTATGTAAGTTACACTCTTTGGAATATATACATAACGTAAGCTTGTACATACCTCGAATGTACCTGTATCTACTCTAGTAATTTGTTCTGGTAACACGATATCCTTTAAAGAATAACAGTTAGAGAACATCTTTATACCTAAAGAATCATTTTCAAAGATAAGTTCCTCTAAATCATGACAGTGAGCAAATACATAAGAACCAATCTTACTTCCTTGAACTGTCTTAGGAATTGTAATTGAAGGTAAAGATTCACAATGATAGAAAGAGTAACTTCCTAAGCCTTGTAATCCATAAGCCTCTTCTTGAGAACCAAATTCCTTTTGTAATTGAGCTTTTAATTTTTCATTTGTTAATTCGCTTATAACAATAGGCTTTGGCAATGCCAATGTTTCTACCTGTTGACAATATGCGAATGCATAGTTTCCTATATTCAATATTTGAGAAGGAATTTCTGCAGTAGTTAAGCCTTGGCAGTTATAGAATGCATAATCGCCAATTGATGTTAATTGTGATGCATTAGAATAATCAGCCTTTTCTGTATTTTCTTCACCAGGCATATCTAAGTCATCCTTAATATCTGGTAAAACAATACGATCTAAGGAAGTATTCATGAAAGCACCAAAGCTTACTAATCTTTCATCTGTAATCTTAATTGTTCTTAATGTATCAGGAATTGAATAAATTTCAAAGTTTTCATTTTCTGGATCTGTTACATCTCCTGCATAGTATTGCTTTACAGGATTGATTTGTGTTCTAGAAACAACTTCTCCATTTTCATCAAGAGACTCAATATATGACTTACCAAAAATCCAACCGAATAAACCTTCTGGTCCTGTTGTGCCACGAGCTTTACCGATGAATGGTAATGTTAAATCTTGAATCTTAACGCAGTTAGCAAATGCACCTTCCATGATAGTTTCTACTGATGTTGGAACACTTACTTCAGCCAAATTCTCACAGTTTTGGAATGCATAAGCACCAATTTCAGTAACTCCATAAGGAAGAGTAATTGAAGTTAATCCTGTACAATCAATAAACATTTGATTACCAAGTCCATTATTTTGGAAAATAACTTCCTTCAAGTTCTTACATTCAGCAAAGATACCATCCCAAATCTTGGTTACGTTCTTTGTAATTGTAATCGTTTCAAGATCTGATTTTGCGAAGGCATTTGTTCCTAATTCGTTTAATCCTTCAGTAAATACCATATTCTTGATTGCTGTGCCAGTAAATGCATAAGCACCAACAACATTTACAGTGGAAGCCATATAATTTACAGGTAATAAGATAGGGTCTTCCCCTGCTGGGTATTTTAATTTATCGTATGGTACAGGTGTAACCATATTACCTAATATTACATCAGTAGGCATACCTGTAATAGAATCTAAAACAACTGTCTTATTTCCTTCATAATCATAGAAATATACTTCAGATAAAGAGGAACAATTCATGAAGATACCTTCTGGAACAGTTGTTACACCATAACCAAATTCTGCAGAAACTAAATTGTTAGATTCAGCAAAAATATACTTTCCATATCCCTCAGGATTTACAGCTTTAGGAATAACAATAGTATCAATGTTATCACAATTATAGAAAGCATAATCTCCTAATAGAGATAATCTATCACTAAAGATAACATTATCTATTGCTGTATCCTTGAAAGCTCTAGCCTCAATACCAACCACTCTATCAACAAATATACAAGGATCAGTGGAAAGCACTGGATCTTGACTTGTATTTGTGAAGATAACTTCAGATAGATTGATACAGCCATCAAACATACCTTCTGGAATAATAATATCTCTAGTATCATCATATTGGAAATCTACCTTTTCAAGATAAGTACAATCTCTAAATACATCTTCACCAATATTTTCAATGTGATCTAAAATTGTAATCCATTCTAAATCAGAATTTCTAAATACACGGTCACCAAGAGTAACTAATGCGTCTGGTAAGAAGATGAATTTTAATTTTGTAGAATATGTTGGAGTGTCTATTTCATGTTCTCCTCTTGTATCCATAAATGCTTCATCTTCAATGATCTCAATGCGTTTTGGCATTACATTTAAGTCACCTAATACGCCATCAAGGTTATAGTAAATTTGACTTAAGCTTACGCAACCATAGAACATACGTTTTGTAATCTTAGGAACACGATATTCATCAACTTCATTGAATACAACCTTATTAAGAGATGTACATCCCTCAAAGATTGCTTCTCCATAAGAATCTTTTTGCTTATCATTTAATGTATAAGGAAGAACGATTTCTTCTATGCTTGTACATCCAAAGAATGCACGATCTCCAATGAATTCAAGAGTTTCATTTGTAGAATGATCATCCTCAATATATAGGTCAAAGGATTTCAAGCTTACACAGCCATAGAAAGCCTCTTCTCCTATAGACTTAATTTCCTTAGGAAGAGCATTATCCATTTCCTTGATAATCTCTTTTGGTTTGATATAGTAATCATCAGCAGTGAAGAAAATTGCATCATTGCCAGAGAATGCTTTATAGCTTGAACCATCTATTTCAATATAATAGTAGTCATCCTTATCACCTAAACGTGTATTTGTTCCAGTATAAACAATGACATCATCAATAGTTCCTAATAATCCATCTTTGCTCTTTGTACGATATGCATACTCAATTGAAGATGTATCATCAACTAATAGATATGGTTCATTATTAGCACCAAGTTCAACAGGTTGATCATCTGTATCACCAGGACGGCAATCCTCCATACCACAAAGACGAACGCCAGTTGTGGCATACACACCGCCACTATAAGCAGTTAAATCATATAAGAAATATGTATTATCTCCTAAATTCTTATAAGGTAATTGATTAACACCAATGGTTGCAGTTAAATCATCTACTGTACCAAACACTTTATCAACACCAGCGAATGTACCACCAAAGGTTTCTAAAGAAGATATATAATAGTCATCTGCTGTACCTAAACTAGAGTCTTTTCCTACATATACTACCTTGTTGTGTAGTTTCACACCTAAATGATGAGTTGGAGATGTAATATAGACACCAGTTCCACTTGCAGCATAGTAGTATTCACCATTAGATAAAGATTCAAATACAGTATCAATATCATCTTCGTTACCAATAATTTCATCATTACCAGCTGAGATTAGTTTATTATTAATGCCTGATGCCTCAAAATAATCGATAGTTGTATCATAATTATGAGTATAATCATAGCGATAATATGTATTGAAATCTTTTGCAGTTAATTTATATGCTAACTTATCAGCACCACATACTGCTGCCAAATCGTTACCATCAATTAAGCCATCTGCACCTGCAAAATAGCATTGACCATTCTTATAATAGTAATCATCAAAAGTACCTAAAGTATCATCATAACCCTTATATACAATTACATTATTTGCTGTACCAAGTTTATCACCAGTATTATATATATATGTTTGATAACTATCAGCAGTTAATGGGATATAATAGTGACTATGATCAGAATAAACTACCTCTTCTAGTAAGACAGCATCTGCTGTACCAATTTGTTTATCTTGTGGAACATACCACTTATTACCATCTAATTGATATGCATTGCTTACAAGTTCATAAGATTCATAGTAGTTCAATGCTGAATGGTAGCTATATGGAAGTTTATCTCCACCAACATAAGCTAATAAGTCAGATGATAAATTTACAAGGAAATCAGCACCTGCAAAACGAGCTTGTTTAGCATCAACCATAATGTAGTCATCAGCAGTATAATACTTTCCATCTGGACCAGTCATAACTTCTTTATAAGTATTTGAATCAGAAACAGATGTTGCATTGAATAGAATATCATCTGCTGTACCTAATAGGCCATCAGCACCACATTCAAAGTAATTATTATACCTCATTTCAATATAATATTCATTATTTTCAAAGACAACAGCAACTACATTTCCTGATAAAGATCCAGCCTTAATATCATCAGAGGTTCCGATTGTAGTATCCTTTCCTGCTGAAACATACTGAGACTCAACGCCCAATACAATCCATGAATAAACATTATTAGATTGGAATTTATAGAATTCATTATCATCTGCTTTAACAATATCTATAATATCATCAGCAGAACCAATCTTGTTATCAGCACCTACATGACATAATACATCATCTGCTGTTCCTAATAGGCCATCAGCACCTGCACTTTGGAAAGAATTGTCACCTAAATCAATATAGCGTACTCCATCTTCACCATATACTGCTGACACATCATCAGAAGTTCCAAACTTCTTATCCTCACCTAAACAAATCAATGTTTCGTTATATGTTGCAGAAGATTCATCTATAGCAGTATATTTAGAATATGTATTATCTGCATTCACATGATAAATTTCATTATTAATTTTAACAACTTCAATTGTATTACCATTAATTTCAATAAATGAAGAATCATCCTTTGTTCCTAATAAACCATCTAGACCATATCCATGATAAGCTCTAGTGCCACCTGTAAGAACCTCATACCAACGATATACTCCATCCTCAAATACGATTTCAACAATATCATCTGCAGTTTCTAGGCTTAAGTCTTTGCCGGCACATACCCATCTAGAAGTATAGCTATAGCTTCCACTTGTACCTGAAATTGTCCATTCATTATAAACGTTATGAGACAAGGATTCAAATACTACATTTGTTTTTGTACCATGGTTTACAACTACGTTTGTAGTGTTAATCTCATTTTTAGGATAATAGATATGAGTTATACCCTTACTACCATTGAAATTGAATTTTCCTGAACCATTAGAAAGTGTATAAGTACCATCACCATTATCGATATAAACTAAACCATTTGAAGCAACAGTTGCTAGTACCTTATTGTCAATTGCAGCCTGCGTAAGTTCTCCATTTGGACCACCAATGAAACGATCTGGTCCTAGGTTAGGTTCTCTGTATTCTCCTGATCCAGTATAGTTAATAGTTCTATAGGAGTTATCACCATAATCTATAAAGTATGCTCCATTAAAGCGAACCAAATTATAATAGTTATTTGGATTACTACAATTAATAATTCCTGATGTTGTAGAACCAACTATAGAGATGGAAGAAATGGACGCACTCGTGGCATTAGATAATAAGCCTGCTTTTGCAGAATAGTAAATACCATCCTTCTTATCATATAGATAATGTAGACCATCTCCACCAACAATTAGAATAATATCATGACCAGAATCATCTTTCTTATATCCTTGATCATCAAAATCAGTGATATTACCATCAGCATCAAAGCTTAATTCTCTATCTGGACCAAGACATACTGTTTTAACAGTATAATCCTTGTCATCTATATAGATTGTTAAGATTGTCCAAGTATTATCAACATTATCATGATACCAAACTTCACTAGCGGAATCATAGATAAATGAAATCTCTCTTGTAGCAAGATAATAGATATCATCTTCAGTTCCTAAATAACCATTTGGAGCCTCTAGATATAAACCACTATAACCCTCTACACTAAGAACATACATATCAGATGAAGAAAGATAAATTGCAAGCTTGTTATCTTCTTCATTTTCAATATTCTTAGATGGACCTGCTGAATAATCATTATAGGTATATGTACCATTTGTATAGATCCATTCTCTATATACATTACCATAAATTAGCTCATTATTGCTATTTCTATATTCAAGTTTTTCAAAGATTTTTCCAGAAGATGTAACAATTACATTTCTTTCTTCATTATTAGGTAAAACAACCAATGTATTAGAAGTTGAAAGTATACCATCTACTAAGTTGTAGTAGGTTCCATCATTATTATTAATATAATAGGATGATCCCTTGAACACAACACCTGGAATATATTGACCTGAAGTATTTTGATAAACAAGTTCTTTTGTAAGGTTTTCATTGTCAACCTTATAATATACATTATTTGTATAACGTAATGGAGAAATTGAGTAATAAACACCATCAATTTCTGTTACTTCAATCTTTTCTGAACCAATAGTAATATATAATCTATCTGTTGAGGTGCCAAGCATTCCATTCGCACCAGCATAATGCATAATATTATCCACTACATAGTAGTAGTTACCATCTGCATCTGTCAAGATTGTAGATATATTATCTGTTGCGTTAAAGATATCTCCTGATGGACCAGCAGAAATGATTGATCCAACTTCAGTAATTGTATTGTTATCGTAATCTAAATTTAATAGGATATATAAATTTTGTCCTAATACTTTATAAATCTCATTTGTACCTGCATTGATAGCCACTTCTATTTCAGTGCCGCCACCAATTGTACAGCTTTCACCAACAATATATGTTTTTCCATCTTGAGTATATGTATCATCTATTGTTCCAGTTTGACCATCTAAACCTGTACCGTTCAATACAGAATATAATAGGATATAAGAAACATATAAAGATTTATCATACTCTTCATTTGTAACTTCTCCATAAGGAAGTTTATATTTAACTTCTTCAATAAAGTGAGTAACAAAGGTTACTGTTTCTAAATTAACACAATTCTTGAATGCGCCCTTTGCAATATAAGCCGTATCGATAGCTAAAGTAACATCATTAATACCACTTTCAAAGAACATGTATACGCCGTTTTGAGTAGACTTAATATCAGCAGTTTCCATATTCTTTGTTTCCGCAAATGTATACTCTCCATAAGTTTGTACACTAGCTGGTATAACAATAGATAATAAACCAGTTAATCTAAATGCTTCTGTATTAATCTTGTTCAAACGTTCTGGTAATATCATTTCTTCTAAGCTTGAACAATTGTAGAATGCTCTTTCTCCTACCTCAGTAATACTGCTATACATTTGATTTTGTAATACATTCTTTGCGACAAAGGTTACATCAGGACGCGCAGGATCTACTACTTGCACCTCTGGAGCCTTTTGAAGTCTCTTATTTCCAGTAGGACCGCCTAATAATTTATCATCAAGAGTACCTAGTAAACCATCTTCTCCATAACCAAGATAATTTCCTTCATAAGTTACTAAGTAATATGTGCCATCAGCACTATTATAATAAATAGGTAAGAAAGAATCTAAAGCAATCTGAATTTTTCCTCGATTAATATCATTAATAGTAACTATAATATAATCTGCATTATAATCATTTCCTCTAGCAATATCATCTGCTGTTCCAATAATTTTATCAGGACCAGCACTAAATGGGTCAGATAAGATAGCACTATAAGGAATCTCATCAACAGGATTTCCTTCTCCGTCTGTAGAAGCAGGGCTATATGGTGTAATCAATAATTCTTGATATACATTATCAAAGAAAGTCTTATATAATTTTCCATTAAATTCAAGAAGATTATCAATATTATCAGGAGTGTTGAAATCTTGACTACTACCATAATGTAAGTAAAGATCATCTGCATCTCCTAAAAGACCATTTGGACCATATCCTCTATAAAGAGATGGGTCAGAAGTTGTTAAATATGGTTTACCATTAAGCATGATGACAGATTGAACAGAACCATTTGAAAGTTTGCACACTCTTGTAGCTCCATCTACAACATCATATCCTCCATTAGGAAGTAAATCAACAAGAATGAAAGTATTATCTAAATAATCATAATAGAATTGATTTTGAATGAATTGTAATGGGATAACCTCTCCATTTAAGAAAGTTACATATACATCATCATTTGTACCAAGAAGTTGATCAGGACCAGCACTCTTATAACTATAATTTTCTTCATTATAAATGTAGAACTGATTATCAATCTTTGTAGCTAATGCCAAGTCAGTAGTATCATCTAAGAACTGAAGATTTGATGTAGTAAGTGCATAGAAACCTGAACTAACTCCATTCACAAATTTTTCATAAACATTATTAGATACATATACATAAGTTGTTACAACCATATCGGTTTCAAACAATACTTCCACCAAGCTTACACAATTTTCAAACATATGAGGTGGAATGACTGTCATCTTTTCACCAAATACTGCTGTTACTAAGTCGCTGTCGTTGTAACAAACATATTCGCCAATTTCTTTTGCTGTAGAAGGAATTCTAATTTCTTCTATTAAAAGATTAGCAAATGCATAATCTCCAATACTGCTAACACCCTCATCAATTTGAACGCCTGAAATTGAGATTAAGTTATTTAAAGCATAGCTTGAAACATTATCTCCAATAAATCTTACATTCAAACCAACTGGCAAATAGCGAACTAAGCTTTGATCATTGATATCTAAGCCTGTATTCTGTATCATTCCAGCTTTAGCTTCTGAACCAAATAGATAAGCTAAGTTATGATTTCCATCATTTCCTAAATTAGCAATGGTAATTAATTCAAGACTACTACATCCTGCTAATATTTCCACGCCTATATTTTGGACATTTGGTCCGAATACAATTTGTCTTAAGCCTGTACAATTTTCAAAGACCTTATTTCCAATTGTCATTGCTGAACCATTTAGCTGAACATTTGTCAAACTAGTACATCCACTGAAGGATTGGTCAGTAACTATATTATTATTTAATATAGCAGTATGTAAATTGACATTGTTAGAAACAATACTAATTCCCATAGATGTAACATTCTTTGGGATAGTTATACTCTTCAAGCCTGAATTTGCCAAAGCATAATTTCCGATTGTAGTCAAATTATCTGAGAAATTTACTGCTTCAAGATAAGGAAGGTTTGCCAAAGCATAATTAATTATACGGTTTTCCTTTGTAAAGTTGATTGTCTTTAATGCCATTGGAACATAGCCCACTGCACCATTTTGATCAACATAATATACATAATTTGTATCTTGATACCAGTTAGCTCTTAAATTAGCATCCGTAGTACAACCGCAATATCTTGAAAGATGCTCCCATAAGAACCAATGTGCCAAATAACTATCTCCGCCATTGCAAATGCTTGGAACTGTCAATTCTTTCAACTGATACATACCATAGAATGATCTAGAAGCAATTGACGTAGTTGCATTACCAATAGTTAACTTTTCAATCAAGCGTGCACCATAGAATGCTTCACCTGTAATTGTTGGATCATCTGTAATTACAACTTCTTTCAAACTATTTGGAAGATAACAAGTCAATGTCATTGCTGATCTTGAATCCCAGTGGTTGTAGAATATTCTTGTTTGACAAGCATATGAATTTCCTATTGTAAATGGAGAATCACCAGCGCCAAAGATATATCCCAAATGAGATGGATAAGGATGATATATGTTATAATTATTGTTCCATGCTGTAGTATTAGTGCTAGCACCTAAACTTTCTGAATAAGTTGAATTTCTATTGTTACCAACAAATGGCAAAGTGATTTTTGTAAGACTGACATTGTAGAACACTGAAGCTCCCATGTTTTGAACAGTGTTAGGAATCACTAATTCACTTAAAGATAAACAGTTTGCAAAAGCATAGGTTCCAATTCCAGTCACTGTACTAGGAATATCAGGGAATTTTAATGAAGTACAGTTATTGAAACAATATTGTGGAATAGATACAAGACCTTCTTTTAAATAAACTTGCTCTAATGCCGTATCGTTTTCAAACATACTTGCGCCAAGAACATTATTATCCATTCTTACATATTTCAAACTTGTACAATTTGCAAATACAGAACTACCTATTGCTGTTTCATTACCATTCTTGTCAAGCTTTGAAACTACTGTAGATGGGATGATAAGTTCTTCTAAACTTGTACAACCATCAAACGCATTAGATTCTAAAGTTGTTAAAGTTGAAGGGAATTCAATCTTTGTCAAACTTGTACAACCTTGGAATCCATAAGCCTTAATTACTGAAATATCATTGAAATTAACCAAATATAGACTTGTACATTTTTTAAACATATGAGGACCCATTACATGTCCATCAAATAATACTGACTTCAAGCCTGTACATTCAACAAATGCATCAGTATAAATTGTTGTTAATTTCTCTGGTAAAACAATATTTTCAAAAGAATAACACTTTTCAAAGGAGTGTTGTCCTAAAGTAGTAAGTTCAAGAGGGAATTTAATAAACTTCAATAATTCACAATCATAGAATGCATACTCATCAATACTTGTGATAGTATCTGGTAAAGTGATGACATTTAATTTTCTATTGCTATAGAAAGCATAGCTACCAATTGTCTTTGTATTTCCTAGACGAACCTCGTAAGCCTCATAGCTGCTTGAATTACCGCAGGAATAGAATGCACGATCAGGAATGTTTTCTACATTAACTATAGAAGCATAATGTAAGTTTGTACAACTATCAAACATACCTAATCCCATTTTTGTTGAGTTGATTGTTACTGTTTCTAATCCGATACAATTTCTTGCAATATAATCTCCATACTTAGCAACATTTGCGCTAATAGATAAAGACTGTAATGCAGAACAATTTTCGAAAGCGTAGGATTGAATTTCAATCGTTGAAGCAGGAATAGTTATACTTTGAATGTATGAACAATTTTGGAATGCTCCATATCCATATACTTCTTCTAAAGTTATATTCACTGTTTTCAATGACTTAGGAAGATTAGCAGTATAGCTTAAATTTGATGCATATTTTGAAGTTACTGAATAGAACTCACTCTTCACTGTATCAAAAACAACATCTGCTGCATTTGGCTTTCCAAATAAATAAGCAAACAAATCTTTTTCTGTTATGGCTGCACCTGTAACAGTTTTTCTAGAGCCAACATAAGGCATTGTTAAAACTGACAATACAGAACAACCATAGAAAGCACCTTCTCCTACAGATTCAGTAGTATTTGGAACTGTCAAACCAACTAAAGATTGACAATTTTTAAATGCATATTTTCCAATTTCTTTAAAATGTGGAGCTTCAATCTTTAATTCACCTAGATTTATACAATTTTCAAATGTATAATCAGAAATCTTTTCAAAGTCTTCAGAAAGTGTAACAGAATTCAAGTTTGTACAACCTGAGAACATATAGTCACTTGTAAATGTGTTATTCAAAACAACAGTAGACAAAGTAGTACAATTTGCAAAAGCACGTGCGTCTACAATTTCAACTGTACTATCAACTGTAACATTTTCTAAGTTTGAGCATCCCTCAAACATACTTTCACTTATTTTCTTACTACCAATTTCAACAAAGTGAAGATTAATACATCCAGAATATGTTTTATTAATACCATCAACGCCTACAAAGCTGCAAGCACCAAATGCAGATTTTCCAACATCCTCAACACTTCCTGGAATAAGTAAAGTATAACGCTTATTATTTCCTAAAAGTGTACAGCCTGAGAACATACCTTCACTGATGTAATTATTGCGAATATCTACTTCAGCTAAAGCAATACAGCCTGCAAAGGCATATTTTCCAACCTTAACCTCTGCACCTTCTGTCAAGTCTTGCTCAATTGCTGCTGGAATCTCAACATATGGTAATGCCGTACAGTCTGTAAACATTCTTTCACCAATACAGTTATTCAAAAGTGTAACAGAAGCCAACTGTTTAGATGCTTCAAATGCAGAGACACCAACGCCTACTACGCTTTGAGGAATTGTAATATCAAGTAAATAACTTCCGTAGAAAGCATAGTCAGGAATATATTTGAACTTATTAGAAAGTTGAACATGTAACAATTTCTCATCGTTATAGAACATATAACTTCCTAAAACACCGTTATTCAAGGTTACAGAACTTAATTCAGTACAGTTTGCAAAGGAATAAACTCCTACATAGTCTACTGAACTAGGAATTGTGACATTTTCAAGACTAGTACATCCATCAAACATATGTGCTCCTATCACATCGTTATGGATTTCAATGTCTGTTAATTTAGGACATTGATAGAATGCATAATCCTTAATCACCCAATTTGTTGTATCTACTGGATCCTTTCCAGGACCATTTGCAACATTTGAACCAATAACAACAGTAGTCAACTCTGGTGACTTTTCAAACATGTGAGCTGAAACCATAGCCACATTAAGTTTAACACTCGTAAGATTTGCCATTTCAGCAAATGCATAATCACCAATTATATTTTGATTTTTTAATAATTCAATTTTTGTAAAAGCTGTTTTATAGAAAGCATATTCTCCAATTTCGTGAAGACCTAGTTTGTTATCATCAATAACATCTAGTTCTGCTAAAGATGTACATCCATAGAAGCAACGATTAGGTATTAATGCTAAATTATCTGGATCATCAAAAGTCACACTTGTCAAAGAAATACAATTTTCAAACATTCTCTCATTTAAAATGTCAGAATGGAAGATAACAGTTTCTAATCTTTCACAGTCTATAAACAACTGTGTTCCAACTTCCTTCAAGGTGGATGGTAATTCTGCTTCTTCTAACACTGGACAACCTGAGAACACACCAGCTCCTAGTGTTTCAACATTTGTAAAATCAAATGAAATTAAACTCTTACAATTCGCAAATGCAAATTGTCCTACCTCTGTAGTTTTTTCTGGTAGTACAAAATCAAAAAAGTTTGTACTATAGAAAGAATATTCTCCGAGTTTTGTTACATTTGGAGATAGTTTTAAATCTGACAAAGAAGTACAGTCATAGAATGTTCTATCTGGAATTACCGTCACCTCTTCACTTATCAGAATTGCTGATAGAGAGGTACATTCTTCAAATACACCGACTGACTCCTGATAGCTTGTTACAGAACCTTGTGTAACCCTTTCTTGGAAAGTAGAGAATTCTGCGTTAACCGTAGCAAGCATCGTACAACCTTTGAAGCAATATCTACCAATGGATTCAATACTTGAGGAAAGAGTGATAGACTCTATTCTAACACAGCCTTCAAAAGCACTTATACCAAGTGAAGTGATTGCATTTCCAAACTGTACATACTTTAATGCAGAACATCCATAGAAGGCATAATCACCAATCGTTTGAATGTTTGGCATAATTACTGCGAAATCATAATCATCATAGAAAGTCTTGATTGCTCCTCTAAATGCATTTGCTCCAATAGTGGTAAGCTTTGGCATTTGTTCAGGCAAACCAATAATATTCTTGGAAGTACCTGCTGCATAGAAGGCATTTGCTCCAATATATTCAAGATTTGAACATTCAGATAAATCTATATTTGCATTTTGATAACTATTATAACCATCTCCGCTGGTAGACTCAGCAAATGCATTGTCACCAATATAGCGGATTGTACTTGGTAGTTTGACATAGGTTACAGCAACTGGAACAGTTTCATGCGCGCCATGATAATACCAACCATTACAACGACCCACAGTATAACAATTGTCTGCTATACCAACTACTTTTCGATTGTCATAAGTAGCAGGAATTGTAAATCGTACATTTGTTCTAGTGTTGTGAGAGGTACTACTACTACCGCTGTTTGTTACAACAATACGGGTGATCATAATACCATCAGAAACAACGGAATAGCTCATTGAATAAATGCCACCATATCCAATACTAGAATCTGTTGGTCTATTTGCCATCGTAGCAGCCTGGCTAGAAGCATTGCTATCTAAAACCAAATTGCTCTTATTTCCAGATGGTCCCGATTCAGAATCACTAGATTCCTGTCTTATCGACTGAAGATTTGTAAGACACAGCAATGAAATGCATATGCCGACAAATACCAGCGCCAGTATTCTATTTCCTTTCTTCAAAATTGCATTTATGATTTTCTTTCTCATAAATAACACCTCCAAGCATGTTTTTGCAAAACATTTTTATATAGTGCAGGGCTTTTATATTACATATAAAACCCCGTTTTTACGTATATATTACTTC